>CAYZFW010000071.1:5567-8958 GCA_964477615.1 uncultured Phycisphaeraceae bacterium
CAGATCGGGAACCACGAGGGGTACCTGACGATCGGTCTGCACGAGGACGGGATGCCCGGCGAGATCTTCCTGAAGATGAGCAAGGAAGGCTCGACGATCTCGGGGATGTGCCAGGCGTTCTGCCGGGCGTTCAGCCTATCGATGCAGCACGGCCTGAGCCTGCGCGACGCGGTGGACCGCTTCAAGGGGATGCGGTTCGAGCCGATGGGGGCGACGAACAATCCGGACGTGCCGGAGGCGGCGAGCATCGTGGACTACATCGCGCTGTATCTGGAGCATCACTTCCTGAAGTCGTGATGCTTGGAGGCGGCTCGGGTACCATTTATTGATGAAGCCTCGCGCGCAGGTTGCTCTGTTTTTCGCGGCGTTCCTGTGCGGTCCGCTTGCTCGTGATGTGGCAAGTGGGGATGAACGACGGCCTGAGTACGGGCGCGTCAAGTTCAATGTCTACTACGTCCCGCCGGAGATCCCGGCGGAGTTCTACCCGGGCGGCACGCTCGTCGATGTCATGGTTGTGTGGGTGGCGGGAGCCCACGCCGTGACGAATGAGTACACGCGGCTCATCGCCTGTCGATGGTCCGATGGGGGGGCCGTCGTCTTGGACGACGAGACCGGCGTGCTTCGTGCGGGGCATAGCACAGCCGATTGTTCACAGAAGTGGTTGGACGCGGTTCGGAAGATGCCCGGGCTCGCGCCGCAAGACGGCAACCTGGTGCATCAACTCAACACGCTTCGCTTCTATGTGCGACTACAGAACTCTTACCTGCTCTACTCGATTCCATGTGATTCACCAAAGGTGCGTGATCTGGCACCGTGTCTGAAAAACGGCCGGTCGTGGCAGGGGGCATTCGACGATCTTGCGTGCGAGGTCTCGCTCAATCCGGCCCCGTTCGAGGGGTTCTTGGACTCCAACCGGATGTGCCGCGTCAGGAACGAACTGGATTCGTCGCCGATGGGGCGGTGGTTGCCTTGGCCGATTGGCTGGTGAGTCGCGTGAGGTGACCGAACGCGCGGATGTTGCGCGAAGGTTCGTTGTTGCGCGGGGATTCATTGCGCGTCGGGGGTCGCGCCGATGGGAGAGGGCCCTGAGGTGGCCTTGGCGCGGGTGCGCCGGGGTGCTTGCTTTGGGCGGCTCGCGGAGCGGGCCGGATTCCTTCACCGTGCGGAGGCCGCGGCATGGGCGCGTTCAGGCGGGCGCTCGCCACCATCTCGATGTACCTGGGCAAGCTGACGGTGAGTCAGCGGCTGCTCATCGGGAGCCTTGCGGTCATCATGCTGATGACGCTGTTCGTGGTGCGGCAGTACGCGTCGGTTCCGGACAACGTGGCGCTGCTGGAGGCCAACGCGTCGGCCGAGCGTCAGGCGGCGGCGCTGTCGTTTGTTCGGGCGAACTTTGTGCCGCACACGGTGAACGAGGCGGGGGCGGTGCTGGTGCCGCCGGGGCGTCAGTACGCGGTGCTGGCGCAGATGTCGCAGCAGGGGAAGCTGCCGGACGACAATCACTTGCTGTTTGATTCGCTGATCAACAAACAGTCGTGGACGCAGACGTACCAGCAGAACGCGCTGATGGAGACGGTCGCGGTTCAGAATGAGTTGGGGCGGATCATCGGGATGATGGACGGGGTGTCGGGGGCGAACGTGATTCTGGACGTGCCGAAGAACCGCGGGCTGGGGCAGCCGCGGACAGCGCCGACGGCGTCGGTGACGGTGTTCACAGGGAAGGGTCTGGACCAGAACGCGGTGGACGCGATTGCGCACCTGGTGGCGAGCGCGCGGTCGGGGCTTTCCATCGAACACGTGCGTGTCATCGACGGGACGACGAAGCGGCAGTACCGGGCGCGCGACGAGAAGGCCTCGGCGGCGGCGAACTACTCGGAGTTCCAGAACGCCATCGAGGACCGCAAGCAGCGGCAGATCTACGACATGCTGTCGTCGTACATCCGCGGCGTTGTGGTGACGGTCCACGCGCAGGTGGATGTCACGCGGCGGATCTCGATGATCAAGTCCGTCCTTCCCACCGGCAAGGGCTCGGAGACGCTGGTCAAGAGCGAGACGACGACGGAGCGGCGGTCGCAGGGCGGGGGCAGCGGCGGCGGGGGCGAGGCGGGCGTGCGGTCGAACACCGGCGCGGACATCGCCACGGGGCTGTCGGGCGGGGGCGGGCCGACGACCAACGACACGGACACCAAGACGGACTTCGAGACGAAGTTCGGCGAGAAGACAGAGAACATCGACGACCCGCGGGGCTACGCGACGAAGATCAACGCGGTGGTGAACGTGCCGCGGGCGTACTTTGTGGAGATCTGGCGGAGTCAGAAGGCCGCGGAAGGCGGGGCGGAGGCTCCGGCGGGCGGGGACCCGGCCAAGCCCGCGGAGCCGAAGGACGCCGACCTGCAGCCGATCATCACGGCGGAGATCGACCGCATCAAGCGCGAGGTGGCGCTGCAGATCGATACGACAGCGGCAGACAAGTCGGAGCGCGCGGAAGCGGCGGGCGAGGGTAAGGTCGAAGTCTCGATGATCCACTCGATGGCCGACATGGGCGAGCCTGCGGTGAAGAACGCCGGGTTCATCGAGTTCGGCGGCGGGACGCTCGCGGTGAATGATCTCGTGAAGACGGTCGGGTTGGGCGGGCTTGCGGTGCTGGCGCTGGGGCTTGTCGTGATGACGGCGTTCCGCGCCAGCAAGCAGGAGAAACTGCCGACGGCGGCGGAACTCGTGGGCGTGCCGCCGACGTTGCCGGGGGACTCGGACATCGTGGGTGAGGCGACAGAGGCCGACAGCGTGCTTTCGGGCATCGAGCTGTCTGATGACGAGATGAAGGACCGCAAGGTGCTGGAGCAAGTGGAGGCGGTAGCGAAGGACCGGCCGCGGGACGCGGCGTCGATCCTTGGCCGGTGGATGACGGACGGTTGAGGGTTTGATTCGCGATCCGATGAAAGAGCAAGGGGATTGATGATGCCTCGCAAGCCGGGTGAACCGTTGCCCGAAGACATGTCGCAACTGCCGGGGGTCACAAAGGCGGCGATCCTGCTGCTGTCGCTCGACGCGGCGTCGGGGAGCAACGTGCTCAAGAGCATGGGCGCGGAGCAGGTGGAGGAAGTGACGCGCGAACTGGCGGGGCTGGGGCGGGTGCCGGAGAAGCTGCGCCGGCAGGTGGTGGAGGAGTTCTACAACGTGTCGCTGGCGTACAGCGCCACTTCAGAAGGGGGCCTGGAATACGCGAAGGAACTGCTGAAGAACGCGATGGACCCCAAGCAGGCGGACCGCGTGCTGGCGCAGATTCAGACGCAGGTGACTCGGGCACCGTTCAGTTTCTTGCAGAAGGCCGAGGCGGAGAACCTGCTGACGTTCATCCAGGACGAGCACCCGCAGACGATCGCGCTGATCG
>CAYZFW010000072.1:0-6476 GCA_964477615.1 uncultured Phycisphaeraceae bacterium
CATCGCCGCCTTGCCGGTGCGGGAGCGCTCGCGCGCGATGGCGGTGAGACGGTCGGCACGGTGCATCGGGGTGGCCCGCCCGACGAGCGACGAGAGGAGGTGGCGGAGTTCGGCGTCGAAGGCGGGGTCCTTGCGGGCGGCGGAATATTCCGCCTCCAACTGCTCGAGCGCCGCGATCAGCGTCTCGGGCACGTACTTCCCGCCAAAGGGCCCGAAGCGCCCGGACGCATCAGGAACGGCGGAAATGGGGTTTGGTGCGTGGGTGGCGCTCATGGGGGACTTTAGGCATTGGTTTTGCATCAGCGATGGGCCGGGCCGATTGGTCCGGGCTGCGAGTGGGTGTTCATCGAGCCGCACGGACGGCGGGATTCAGAGACAGGAGAAGACCATGAAGCGCATCTCAGTTTCGGTTCTTTCGGGGCTTGCCATGTGTGCCGCAGCGGGCGCGGGGCCGACGTTCGAGTACAAGCAGCGGCTTCTGCCGACAAGCGTGACCATCGGAGCGCGGTGCCTTGAGCCGTGCGCGTGCGCCCCGGGTGCGTTCCCATCCGCGACGGAGGGGACGTTCAACATGACGCTCGCGCCGGGGGGGGACATCCCCGGCTTCGCCGTGTACACGGTGTCGAACGTGTGCTGGACCGCGGACGGATTCCTCGTGGACGGCCGGATCAGCGGGTTCGGGATCTACCTTGTGTCGACGAACCCGGACAACCCGGTGAACCGCATCTCGCTCACGCTCACGCTGCCCAACGGGACGACGCACGACTTCGATAGCGGGCTTGTGCCCATCGCGGGTGCGGGGTTCCCGGACATCTCGATCGAGGCGGAGGCACCGCAGGTGGTGTGCTCGCAGTACTGGGTGCGGATCGCCTCGACACCGACGTGCAAGAACGACTTCAACGCCGACGGCAGGGTGAAGACCGACGACCTGGTGTTCTTCCTCTCGCAGTTTGGCGAAGCGCAGCCTCGGAGTGAGTGCTCGGCGAACACGACCTCTTCCGCCGCGGTGACCACGGAGGACCTGGTGGGCCTGCTCGCGGAGTTCGGGCGGACGTGCAACTGATGGACATGCGTCGAAGACAACAGCCCTCCCTTGATCGCGCGGAACACACGACCGCGTGAACCAGCGCCGCGCCCCGGTGGACAACACCGGGGCGCGGTTTGTCGGGATCGACGAACAAGCACTCGCAACGGTGTGAACGTGTCACGCCGAGCCCCCGCGGCTTCCACCCACGCCGCGGGGGTTTTTCGTTGGTGTGTTCCGGTGCCTGATTACTCGCCGAGCTTGGCGAGCTCGAACTCCACGGCTGAGACGATCTCGGCGACGCGCGCGGGGCCGAAGTCAAAGGGCTGGCCGGCGGCGGCGAAGAGGTCGGGCAACGGGCGCGAGCCGCCCAGGGCCAGCGCCGACTTGTACAGCCGGAGCGCCTCGGCACGCCCGTGCTTCAGCGAGTGCAGCCACAGGCCCAGCGCGCCGAGCTGGGCGATGCCGTACTCGATGTAGTAGAACGGCACGCCGAAGAGGTGAGACTGCCGCTGCCAGACGTGCCCGCGGATGTCGTCCAGACCGGACCAGTCGACGCTGCGCCCAAAGCGGTGGTCGAGCGCCAGCCAGGTGTGGCGGCGCTCGTCGCGCGAGTGCGTGGGGTGCTCGTACAAGCGGTGCTGGAAGGCGTCGATCTGGGCGATCCACGCCAGAATGCCCACGGCCTGTTCGAGCTGCTCCCGGCGGGCGCGGGCGACGTGCGAAGGGTCGGTGTAATACTCGTCCCACTCGGGCATGGTCAGCAGTTCCATGCTCATGCTCGCCACCTCGGCGAACTCGATGGGCGAGTGGCGGTACGCCACGAGCGGGTCGGACTTGCACAGTTCCGAGTGGAACATGTGCCCCGCCTCGTGGACCATCGTGTGGACGTCGGCGTGCAGGCCGGCGGCGTTCATGAAGATGAACGAGCGGCGCGAGCGGTCGCGCATGTACTGGTACCCGCCGCTGGCCTTGCCCTTGCGGCTGTCGAGGTCGAGCATCGCCCCGCCCTCGGCGCCGCGCGAGGCGTTGTCGCCAAGGCTGCGGAACATGCGGCCCAGCTCGGGGTCCATGCGGTCGAAGATGCGGCGCGATTTCTCGACCAGTTGCTGCCCACCCTCAAACGGACGCAGCGGGGGCCGCCCATGCTCATCGACCGCGAGGTCCCACGGGCGCAGCGTGTCCAGGTTCAGCGCCTTGCGGCGGCGCTCGTCCATGGCACGGTTGAAGGGCACGACGTGGCGCTCCACCGCCTCGTGGAAGGCGAAGCACATCTCGGGGGTGTAGTCGAAGCGCTTCTTCGCCCGGAAACTCCAGTCCCGGAAGTTGTCGAAGCCCGCGTTCACGGCGACCTTCTGGCGCAGCGCGATCATCTCATCAAAGATCGCCTCGATGGCTTCTCGCTCCTTCAGACGGCGATCCGCGACGGCGCGCCAGGCGCGCTCGCGGACACCGCGGTCCTTGTCCTGCTGGTAGCGGGCCATCTGGGGCAGGGTGCGGGTGGCACCGTCGAACTCGACGGAAAGTCCGCCGCAGATCTCGTCGTACTTCTGGTCGAGTTTGGCCAGTTCGGTTTCGAGGGGGACGCTGTCGGGGCGGAAGAGTTCGACTTCCACGCGGGTGTCGCGTTCCAGCACGGCGTAGCGCCCGGGCGGAAGCGGGAACCGCTTCGAGAGTTCCACCTGCCGCTTGTCAAGCTCGAAGCCCGCGGGCTTCATCCTCGGCGGGACGTCGTCGAGATAGCGTGTCCACGCGCCCGATGCGGCGGTGTCGTCGGTCTTGCACGTCATCGTGATGTAGAGGTTGGCGCGGGACTCCGAGCACGCCGCGTCGAGCTCGGAGCGGTCGAGCAGCCATCGCTCGAAGTCCCCGGCGGACTCGACGGGGCGCTGGAGCAGGGCCGAGAAGAGCGGTTCGAGGTTCGCCCAAGTCGAAGCATCAAGGCCAGCGGGGACGAACTGGTCGGCGGTGGTGGTCATGTGGGGATGGTACGGGCGGGGGCCGAAATGGCGTGCTTTCCGTCAACCGAGTGTTCGGCACTGCTGTCCCGGCCCTTTGGGCCGAGAAAGCAGTGGCACGACGCCGTACGCTCCGGGCATGGCGAACCTGATTGCGGGCACGAATCCGTGGGTCATTCTGGTGCTGGCGGGGCTGCTCGAGATTGTCTGGGCGTCAACGCTCAAGAGCACCGACGGGTTCACGCGGCTGTGGCCCAGCGTGCTGACCATCGGCGCGATGGCGGTGTCGTTCTGGCTCTTGAGCAAGGCGATGAAGGTGCTGCCCGCAGGGGCGTCGTACGCCGTGTGGGTGGGGATCGGGGCGGCGGGGACGGCGCTGCTGGGCCCTTGGGTGGCGAAGGAGCCGCTGCGGGCGGCCCACCTGCTGTTCATCGGGCTGATCGTGGCGGGGGTGGTGGGGCTGAAGATGGTGACGGGGCGGGATGTGGCGGGGAGGGTGTAGGGGATAGGGTGTAGGGTGCGTTGGACAATCAAGATGGAGCAGGAGACTTGATGGGTACGAGCGGGACGAAATCGGTGTCGGTGCCGGCTTCGCGTGAGGTTGAAGCGATGCTGTGGCGTGCGGCGCTGTCGCTCGGGGCCGATGAGGCGCGGGCGGATGACGCGCTGGCGCTCGTCCATCAGCACACGGCCCGACCGGACCATGCGTCCGAGAGCCGGATGCTGGGGATCGTGATCGAGCATGTACACGGCGGCTGGGCGGTGCCGATGGGGTCTACTGACTGGGCCGCGAAAGATTCTCTGGCCTGGCGGCTGGTGCGGGTTGGTGGCGTTCCGGTGGACGTGGCGGCCAATGTGCTCGGGGTTTCCGAAGAGGACGTGGCGTCGGAGTGTGCGCGGGGCGATGCCGAGGCACCGGCGGACTGGGCGCGAGGAGTTCGCGACGGCGTGGCCGGCGCGGACGTTGCCGCGGCACTAGCCCGCGTGGACGCCCTGACGGCGGGGCTGCGTCGTCGGCGGCTGGCGCTGAACGTGCTGAAGTTCGCCGCGTTTGTGTTCGTGCTGGGGCTGGTTGTGTTTGTGATGTTCGATCTTCGTGAAGCGGCGCGGAAGGAGAAGGCCGGGCTGACACCGGGCGATCTCTACTCGCTGCCGATGCCCAAGGAGAAGTGAGAAGGAAGGCACGAAGGCATTGGGGCACGGAGGCACGCAGGGCTAAGGCCGGCGAGGCATTGATCTTGTATGGGCACGGTGCGTGAGAGTTCGGCGGGTGGGAACGGGGCGTTATCGACGCTCTCGGCGTGGCGGCGCGGGCTCCTGTCGCGCGGCGCGGCCTCGATCCGTCGCAAACTCATCCTGCTGCACACGCTGTTCTCCCTGGTTGTCGCCGGCGCGCTGCTGCTGGCGCTGCGGCAGCCGATCCGCGATCTGGTCGCGGGCGAGGAGCGGCGCGAGTGCCGGCTGGCGCTCGAGATGCTGACACAGCACGTCGTCGGCACGCCGGGGGGCAAGGGTGTGGGCGGCGTGCCTGATTCGGGCGTGCCCGGCGTTGAACTGCTGCGTGGCGGCGCGGCGCAGGTGGGCATCTCAACCGGGCTGGCGGAGGCGGCACGGGCCTCGCCGGGGACGGTCATTGATTCGGACGACACCTCGCCGCGGGCCGCGGCGGTGCGGTATCTCGCCGACCGTGATGAGTACCTCGTCGCATCAGCGCAGTCGCCCGAGGCCCGCTCGGCGGTGGACCGCGTATACCTGCTGCTGACGATCGCACTGCTGTCGGTCTACGGCGTGATCGTGCTGACGCTCGAGGTCCTCGTGCTGCCGCGCCAGGTCTACGGGCCGATTGCGCGGCTGCGCATGGCCGACGACGCCGTGCGCGACGACAACCGCGAGATGGAAGTGATCCCGGAGTCGTTCATCCCGGCGGACGAACTCGGCGACATCATGCGCTCACGAAACCGAACGGTGCTGGACCTCCGCCGTCAGGAGGCGGCGCTGGAAGATGCTCTGAAGCGTCTCGAAGTGGTCGCGACCGAACTCAGCCGCAAGAACCAGTTGCTCGAGGCGGCCCAGCGGAACCTCGCGGACCAGGACCGGCTGGTGAGCCTGGGGATGATGAGCGCCGGCATCGCGCACGAACTCAACACGCCGCTGGCGGTGCTGAAGGGGAGCGTGGAGGAGATGGCCAAGCGCGGCGCAGGGGGCGGCGCTTCAGGTGCGCCCGACCCCGAACGTGTGGCGCTGATGCTGCGCGTGGTGAACCGGCTGGAACGCCTGAGCGAGAGCCTGCTGGACTTTGCGCGGGTGCGCCCGCCGTTGGTGGCCGCGGTGGACCTTGGTGCGGTGGTGTCGGAGGCGTGGACGCTGGTGAGCCTGGACCGCGATGCTCGCGGCGTGGACCTCCGCGTGGAATTGGGGCAGTCCGCGGCGGGCGTGCAGGGCGACGCCGACCGGCTGACCCAGGTGTTCGTGAACCTGCTGCGAAACGCCGTGGACGCGATGGAGGGCGAGCGCCGCAAGGGGATCGAGGTCCGTGGCGACCGCGTGGAGCGCGAGGGCCGGCCGTGGGCGTGCGTGACGATCGCGGACACGGGGCCGGGGATTGCGCCGTCGCTCTTCCCGCGGATGTTCGAGCCGTTCGCGAGCACGCGGCTGGATTCGACGGGCACCGGGCTGGGGCTGGCGGTTGCAGAGGGGATCGTGCGGGAGCACGGCGGGGTGCTGCTGGCACGGAACGCCGTGCGGGCGGAAGCGGAACGGGGCTTCGGCGGGGCGGTGTTTGAGATGATGATGCCGGTGGGGGTTGTGAAGGGGGCGGACCTTCGCACCGAGATCAGCGAGACGCCGCCCTTGTGGGGTGATAGGCTGCGCGGGGTCTGAAGATTGTCCGCCCATTTCGTGGGCGGTCGAAAAGAAGGGCCCGTACCAGACGCTTGCTCGCTTCGCTCTCGGCGCGTCTGGCAACCATCGTTGGCCCGCGCGGCTGGCCAAGTGCCGGAGTTGTGTTGAGAACAGATTGAAAGCCAGGTGCCTGAGTTTTGTCGGGTTCATTCGATGACCAACGAATCGGGGAACATGCAGGGCGGTGAGGTTGGCGGCGAGGTGCCGCCGCTGGCGATCGCCGCGCTCGATGACGACGCGGACTTCCGCGAGTACCTCCGCTCGATGCTCGGCGGCGATGGCCACGACGTGCGCGCGGCGTCGACACCCGACGAGCTCTTCCGCATGATCGAGGAGCGCATGCCCGACGTCGTGCTGCTCGATATGAAGATGGGGCGGCACACCGGCGAGGAAGTGCTCGAGACCCTTCGCCAGCGCTGGGCGCGCCTGTGCGTGATCGTCGTGACCGGCTACCCATCGCTCGAGACGATGCGGCAGACCTTCAAGAAGGACGTCTTCGACTACCTGGCCAAGCCGTTCTCCTTGGATGATCTGCGCGGGGCGCTGCGCCAGGCGGCGCGGGCGTTCAACCTGGGCGCAAGGCCGCAGGACCG
>CAYZFW010000072.1:6576-8953 GCA_964477615.1 uncultured Phycisphaeraceae bacterium
CGATGCGGAAGAAGTCCGTGCCGTCGATCGCGCCCATGCCGGGCATACCGGCCATGGTCCATGCGGTCTTGGCATAACCGTGCGAGCACGCGACGGCGCCCTGCGCCGTGAGTGTGACGCCGGGCATGTGCCGCCGCGCATTATCGATGTGGGCGTTGATCTCGTCGATCCCAGCGGCGGCACTGAAGGCGTCGCGGAACTCGGCGCCGTCCTCGAGGCAGCGCTCCAGCGCGGCTCGGCGAACGGACGAGTCGTCCGTCGCCCACGCTTCAAACCACAGCGCGATGGTCTGCGGCACGGCGGCGTTGGCTTCGCCGGCGCACTCGCTCGCGACCACCGCGAGGTAGTGACGCCAGCCGCCGTTGTGACCCTGAACCTGTTCGGCGTTGGGGAGGCCGGTGTGACGCAGGCGGAGCAGTGTGCCATCTGGGTGGTCGGCCAACGTGACCTCGACGCGCGATGCGCCGGCGGGCACGGCCTCGTTGCCCTGCTCGTACCCCCAGGTGAAGACAAAGCGCTCATCGAGAACCAACTCGACCACCGCGCCCATCATGACGGCGCGCCCGCCGTGGTACTCGATGCGGACGCGCCCACCGGGACGGGGATCGATCGTGGCGACACCGCCGCCCGGGCCGCTCCACCAGCGCGCGAACCGGGCCGGGTCGGTGAAGAACCGGAAGACGGTGGAGCGGCGTGCGTGGATCACCACGCTGCGGTCGACGTCCGCGGCGTCGTCAGGGCTTGCGGCGGGACGGCTTTGGGCGCACATGCGGCGGTCTCCTGGTGGGGGTCTTCGACTTGGCTTCGAGGCGCTCGGCGGCGCGGGCTTCCTGCTCTGCCAGGCGCTTCAGGTCGCCCAGACGGTCGTCCCACATCGCCGCGAGGGCCTGTGCCAACGGGCCGAGCGCGGCGTGGTCGGCGCGGTAGTACAGCGTCTTGCCCTCTCGCCGGCGCGTGACCACCCCGGCATCGCGCAGGACCCTGAGGTGCTGCGAGACGGCGGAGAAGGTCACACTGAAGTGCGCCGCGATGTCGCCCGCCGAGCGCTCGCGGTCCCACACCAGACGCAGCACGCGCTGGCGGATGGGTGAAGCGATGGCGGGGAGGACGGGGTCCACGCACACATTTTAGCACAGTCTAAAATGAAGTCAAGCCCTGATTCCCTCGGCTCGGTGAGGAGGCCAATCAGCGCATCCAACTCTGTTCGACGGCCCACGTCATCTCACCATTCGGGTTGTCGCAGTTGATGTGGACCGCGAAGAACCCCGGATTCCCGTCCGCGTCGTGCTGCTTGAGCAGCGGGCGCATCACCTTGCGGTCGGTCTCGGGGAGGGCGAGGCGCTCAACGTCCTCGGGCCGGTGCCACTCCAGCCGGCCTTCGTTCATATCGAAGGGCTCGAAGTCCACCGGCCCTTCGACGCGGTAGTAGAAGATCAGCCAGTTGGTGCGGCACTCGTAGCCGCGCTCCGAGATCATGCCGATGAGGCGGAACCGCTCGATGGGGATGTCGACGCGGGCTTCTTCATGGACTTCGCGCCGGGCGCACTGGGTGGGGCTTTCGCCGGTGGCGGTGTCGAGCTTGCCGCCGATGGGCGAGTAGAGACCCTTGTTGGGGTCTTTGAGCCGGTGCAACAGCAGCATCTCCCCCTTGGAGTTCCTCAGATCGCACAGCACGGCGATTTTGTAGGGGTACGTTGGGGCCGGGGCGGAGTGGGTCATGGGGGGGAGGGTATGCGGAAGACGGGGCCTGTTGAAATCTGATCACCCACATCTCAAAGCTCAAGCCTCAACGCTCAGATGGCACATGGCAAATCGCAAACAGCAAATCCGGAGCGGTTGCCGAGGGCGGGGATCGGTTCGAGGAATGCCGCTACGCTGGGTGCATGGCACTTGATGAAACCCACGATGCGTCGCTGAAGTCCTGGATCGAGTCCGCCAACGATCCGGCGACGGATTTCCCGCTGCAGAATCTCCCCTTTGGCATCGGACAGATCGAAGGGGCCGACATGCTGCCGTTCCCGTGCGTGGCCCTGGGGGACCAGGTGATCGACCTGTTCGCGCTGCTGGAGGCGGGGCTGCTGGTGGATTCGGACGACGACGACGAGATGGCGGAGTTCGAGGAGTTTCTGGGCATGCCGTGGGTCGACCCCGGGGCGTGGTCGGGCGTTCGTGCGCGGCTGGTGGAACTGTTCAGCGCCGGCAACAACGAACTGAAGAACGACAAGAAAGCGCGGACCCTGGCGCTGCGCCCGATGAAGAGCGTGCGGATGCTGCTGCCGTCGGACCCCATCCCCAACTACACGGACTTCTACGCGTCGATTCATCACGCGACCAACGTGGGGCGGATGTTCCGGCCCGACAACCCGCTGCTCCCCAA
>CAYZFW010000073.1:0-8883 GCA_964477615.1 uncultured Phycisphaeraceae bacterium
TGGTACGACGAAGGGCAGGAGGAGTACGTCCCCGAGAACACCGCGCGCGAAAAGAGCTACAAGGCCTTCAACGGCCAGCCGCTCGTGCGTGCCAAGGAAGAAAACTACTACTTCCGCCTCAGCAAGTACCAGGACTGGCTGAAGGAACTCATCGGCACCACCGAGTTCGTGATGCCCGAGGCACGCCGGAACGAGGTGCTGGGGCGGCTGAATGCGCCCGAGGGCCTGCAGGACGTGCCGGTGAGCCGCACGAACTTCTCCTGGGGTATCCCGCTGCCCGTGCCCCCCGCAAAAGACGGCGGCAAGCACGTCACCTACGTCTGGATCGATGCGCTGCTGAACTACACGAGCGCGGTGGGTGTTGTTGATGCCGGGGCCCTGCCCGCCGAGCAGCGTGCCCGCGCCAAGTACTGGCCCGCGAGTGTTCACCTGATCGGCAAGGAGATTCTGTGGTTCCACGCGGTCATCTGGCCGGCGATGCTGAAGGCCCTGAACCTCGATCTCCCCGCCCGTGTCTACGCCCAGTCTTTCTGTATCCGCGACGGCATTAAGATGTCGAAGTCCCTGTGCAACTTCATCGATCTCGACACCTTCAAGGCCTACTGCGAGTCCTACGGCGTCGACGCCTGGCGCTGGTTCATGCTCACGCAGGGCCCCCTCGAAGCCACCGACGCCGACTTCTCCCACGCCAAATTCGTCGAGGTCTACAACGCTGATCTCGCCAACGGCATCGGTAACGCCTTCAGTCGTGTGTCGAACATGATCGAGAAGTACTTTGGGGGGAAGTTGCCCCAGTCATCGGTCGCCGATGCTCCGCTGATTGATGGTGAGCGCTTTTCTGCAATTGCGATGAAACAGATTGACGAGGCATTCCAGCTCGGAATCTCCAACCAAGTTGGCTGGGAGTGCAGTGCGGCACTTGCTGTGTCCGCGAAGGTTGACTGGTACATCCACGGAACTGAGCCCTTCAAGCTCGCTAAAGACCCAAGCAAAATGCCTGTGGTGGCGAGCATACTTGCGGACTCCGCCGAAGCCCTCCGCATCGCCGCCATCCTCCTCTCCCCCGCGATGCCCACGAAGATGGCCGAGATCCTCCGCCGTTTCGGCCAGGAAACCCCCGACGCCCACGGCCGCTTCACCAAGCCCCTCGCCGAACTCTGCCAGTGGGGCGGCCTGAAGCCCGGCACCCCCATCGTCAAGGGCGAAGGCCTCTTCCCCAGGATCGACCCCGCCGCCCCCGCCCCGACCCCCGCCCCGGCAGTCCCATCCCCCAGCGTGTGATCCCGGTGTTTCGGTGCGCGACTGTGCTTGAAGCACTCGCCACCACGGAGCCCGAGTGACGACCGCACTAATGTCCAAGCGTGCCCGCCGCTGCGACAATCCCGCTCGATCCGGCCCCGGAGGGTGCGCGGTCGCCGCGCTGGGTGATCGTGCTGGTGGGCGCGCTCGCGGTGGTGGTGGGGGCCTCCAACGCCTTCACGCCGCGGGCGATGGAGACGCACGAGGTGTTCGTGGCCCAGACGGCGCGGGAGATGCTGGCGGCGGGGGAGTGGGTGCTGCCGACCTTCAACGGCGAACCCCGCCTGAACAAGCCGCCATTGGCGTACTGGCTGGTGATGGGATTGGAGAGAGTTCTCCCGAGCGACGTGCCGGTGCCGGAGTGGAAGGCTCGGTTTCCTTCGGCGATCGCCGCGGCGGTGGTGGCGGTGTGCGCAACCCTTGTGGCGTGGCGGTTGTACGGGCGCGTCGGAACCGCGCTGCTCTCGGGGCTGCTCGTCGCAGGATCGAGCGGGGTGTTCCGGTATGGGAACAACGCTCGACCCGAAATGCTGTACGCCGCGACGTGCGCGCTGATGCTCTGGGGATTCGTCGAGGCCGCGGCGGCGACCGATCGCTCGCGCCGGCAGGCGCTGTGGGCGGCGTTCGCGTGGTTCAGTGCCGGGCTGGCGATCCTCGCAAAGGGTCCGCATTTCCCGGCGATGATGCTGCCGGGCTTCGCGGCGTGTGCGTTCATTCACGGGCGAGGCAGCACCGCGTATGACGCCAGCGCCCTCACGCCGCGTCGGCTTTCCAGCGTGCTCCGCCCGTGGTGGGGAATTCCGCTGATGCTCGGCGTGGCGCTCCCGTGGGTGATCGCGGTGATCGCGCGGGCCCCGGCTGCGGGGGTGACGTGGTTCGAGCAGATCTCCGATGCACCCGACCGCGGCGAGCGGACCTGGCTCGAACTGCTCACGCCGTACTACGTGTGGGGGCTGCCGCAGATGATCCTGCCGTGGGCGGTGCTGCTGCCGTTTGCGGTGGCCTCGCCGTTCGCGAGGTCCGCCGATGCCAGGCTGCGCAATGGACGGGTGCTGTTCTGGGTGTTCACGGCGGTGTTCGTCGCGCTCTCGATCACCACCCACCGCCGGTCGTATTACATGCTGCCGATGTTGGTGTGCCTGGCCCCGCTGGCGGCGGCGGGGACGTTCGATGCGGTCACGAAGCTGCGCCCATCGCTGGCGGAGCGCGCGCGTGCGGCAATCTTCATTGCGGCATTTCTCACGGTGGGCGTGCTGGCGGTGCTGGGGCGCGCCCGATGGGTGTGGGGCGAGGGCGGCGAGGCGAAGCAGCGCTTCGCGATCGCGGTGCGCGACGCGGTGCAAGGGGGTACGGTCCACCTGCTCGGCGAGCGCCCCGGGCTGATCACCTACACGCTCAACCGCGTCACGCCGTCGCATGATTCGATCGAGGAACTCGCCGCGGTTGTCGCAGCCGAGACATGGCTGGTGGCGCACCCCCGCTCGCTCGACTCGCTGCGTGAGCGGTTTGCGGTGTCGGAGCCGGTCGCCGCGCAGTCGACAGGCGAGGCGTCGGAGGATCGTGTGCTGGTGCGGGTCGTACCCCGCACGACAGGGCCATAGCCGATCCGCACCGTGGCTGGCGGGGCGTTGGGGGTACACCGGTACGATCCAGTCCGCTTGCCGAGACTCTCCGAACCATTATCAGCCGTGGTGGCCGACCTGATCGTGCAGGCGAGGTTCTCGCCGCGCGGGGTGCTGCTGAAGCAGGCGGAAAGCGCCGAGGCGTTGGCCGGTGAGATTGAGCCGGACCGTCGGTACCCGGAAGACTGGCTCGTGTTCCGTGTGTCGGGATACGCACCGGACATGAAGGCGCCGAGACTGATCTTGGGCTCGGAGTTGCTCGCCGACCTCTCTTCATTCGTGGAGCATTTGACAGGCCTCGCCAATCTGAGCGATGCCGACCCGCAGTCGAATGGGCTGGGCATCGCCGAACTGTCGCAGCGGTGGGGCGTCACGCGGCGCACGCTGGAGCGGTACCGCCGTTCCGGGCTTGTGGCACGGAGGGTTGTTGATCCGAGCGCGCGCGGAAGGGTGAGGCTTGTGTTCTCGGATCGCGCGGTCGAAGCGTTTGAGCGCCGTCGGCCCGCGCAGGCGGCGGGGTCGGCTCGCGATGACGACCAGCCAGCGTTGAGCAGCCTGACCGCTGCGAAACCGCCGCGGCTTCCCAAACGCCTGCCCCCGGGCGAGCGTTCTGATCTTCTCGCCCGCGCTGCGGCGCACAGGCAGCAGACCGGCGCCTCACTGGACGCGTGCGCCGCGATGCTCGCCCGTGAGTCCGGCCGCTCCAAGTCCACGCTGCGGCGATGGCTTGAACGCGACGCTGTCAAGGCCTCGCCCGCAGGGCCGGCGCGAGATCGGGCCTCGCTTGCACTCCGCGCCCAAAGGGCCGGGATCGCAATGTCCTCCGTCGCCCCGAGGCTCGGTGTGTCAGGGCCTGCGGTGCACCGACTGATCACGATTGCGCGGGCCGAAGCGCTGCTGCGTGGGCTCCCCGATCCGGCGGGTCTCCCCGCCGAGTTGCCCCCATCCGTGCGTCCTGAGCCGCATCCGCTTCTCTCGTTGGATGCCGCGCCGGTGGCGGCATCGGAGGTTGCGGCGGTCGATGCCGACGAGCCCTCTCCCATGCCCGCGGACGCCGAGAGGGCCCTCGCGCACGCTCACGCTGCGCTGCTGCAAAGGGCGATCACCCTCATGAGCGAGGTCGACCTCACACGCCCGGACCCGGCGAAGATCGATGAGGCCGAGACCGCGTACCGCTGCGCCCTGCGCCTCAAGCGGCAGCTGCTCCGCGCGGCGATCCCGCTGATCCGCCGCACCATCGCGCAGCACACCGGCGCTGCGGGCCACGCCGGCGCGGGGGATGTTCTCTCGCTTCATCGCCGGTGTCTCCGGGCGGCGTGCGACGCGATCGACGCCTACGTACCCAAGCCCTCGGGCCGATTGGCCGCACGCATCTCCCTCGCGCTCGCCCGCGAACTTGCGGCGAAGTCGGCGCCGACCGAGCAAGCACGCGACACGGTGCTCCTTTACGCGGCGACCCCAAGACACCTCACGCCGCCGCCGTGGGTTGTTCGCGGGTTGGACGCGTTGTCAGCACGAGAAAGAGGGATCATCGAATCGCGTTTCGGCACGTTCTCCAAGCCTCCGCTTGCGCTCTCGGAGATCATCGCGGCGCACCCCGGACTGACGCCCGCCGCGTGGTGGTCCATGTACCGCAAAGCCGCCCGAGCTGTGCCCCCGGCGCGCTAGCGGGCGAGTTCCACCCGGCCCCCGCCGAGCATGACGTCCGGGCGCACGCCGCCGAGAGAGAACCACGTGAAGCGGTCGATACGGCGCAAGGCCTCAACCGGACGGGGGAGCGGCACGCCCATGGCTTCAAGCCGTTCCACCGCCGTGCGCGGGCGTGCGGAGATCATGCTGTTCCACACGACCTCGGGCTCGCCTGGCTTGCGCGAGAGATCGGCCGCCGCCAGCGATTGCACCGCCGAGCGGCCAAGTCCTGCGACCCACCAACCGAAGCGCCCTTCCGCATCGTTCCGCGGCGCGGTGACGTAGCGCCACACGAGCTTGGCTCCGCCCTTCCACATGCCCGAGATCCCCGCGCCGGCGATGCCCGAAACATCCAGTGAACGTTCGACGGTGGGAGGCAGCACGCCGAGATCGAACGACGCGGGGTCTGTCAGACGGGTGCCGTCGGCCTCCATCGCGCCGGTGGTCCGCGCCACGCTCGCCACGACGCGGGCCGTCTCGGCGTCGCCGACCGCCGCCGCGCCGCTCAACGCGTCGCTCTCCATCGCCACCGCGGCGTCGAACTCCCCCGCGTCCGACAGCCGCACCAGCGAGACAAGGCGGCCCGTGAGGCCGGCCCGCTGCGGCAGGTCGGGCGACAGCCCGATCAGCGCTGCGAAGCCCTCAAACTCGGCGTCCCACACCCGTCCCAGCGGCCCCGCAGCGACCATCGAGTTCGATTCCACCGAAGCGAACACCGCATCCTTCGCGAGCGCTCCAAACGCTTCGGCGCTCCAGCCCGGCGAGGGCAGCGCCCCGCCCTTTGCCGCGTTGCTGCCCGGCGTGACCATGACGGACTGCAAGGTGACGCCGTTGTCGGCCCGCCGCGCCGCCGCTCCGAGCCACGCGGGCTTGGACGCGGGCACTCCGTCGTGCTTCCCGCCTGCGAAAGCGCCGACGTCGATCGACACGACCGCATCGGCACCCTGTGCCAGCGGACGGAGCTCGTCGACGCGCCCTGAATCCCACAGGCTCTGCGCCGGACCGCCGCCGCCGCGAGCCTCGCGAAGCGACGTGATGAGGAGATTCTCGTTGGCGGCCTCGACGATCATGACGGTGAAACCGTCCGCATCAAGGCCCCCGCGCGCCCGCTTGGCCAGCCCGAGCAGGAACCGCCCGTTCTCGACCGAGAGCACCGCGGCCCCAGCGACGAGCTGACGCGGCATCGGCTTCAGCCGATCCGAGATCCTCGCCGCCGTGGGCTGGGTGATCTCGCTCATGAGGATCCACGGGCCGAGCCCGCCCGCGCCCCCGGCCACCTCGGCACCGCCGATCCCGATTCGGAGCGAAGCGCTGCCGTCCGACGCGGACGACACTTGCGGCCGCTTGGCGGCCGGCTCATCGCCCGCGCCCTCGCGCCGCCGCATCGCGGCGAAGACGACTCGGTTGCCCAGTAGCGCATCGAAAGCCTGAGTGGGCGTCCAGCCCAGGTCGGCGGAGAGGCGGTCCCAGGCCTCGAATGTCTGCGTGAATCCGGCGACGGAATCGATCATCGCCAGCGCAAAGCCGCCGACGGGAGATCGGCGCAGTTCCGCCCCGTCATCCACGGCGACGAACACGCTGACATCCCCGGGGACCAGACGCGCGGACTCGAGAACGTTCCCGGCCCCCGCGACCGCAGAGAGGGCGCACACCCACGCCAGACCCCGCACCATCGGAAGCCAGCCAAGCGAAGCGGAGAGATGCCACCGACGCGTCTGTTGCATCGTTCGGTCACCGTTCACAATCGATTCCCTCGTCGGAGCCCACGCCGCACGCTCAGCGCCTACCCGTCGCGGTCGAGGTTTGCCCGGCGGTCTGACGCCCCTCGGGCGGCTGGGCGAGGTCCACGAAGATCAAGCTCGGGGCACACGGCGCTGTAGGGGCCGCATCGCAGGGCGCGGCGCCGCACGGCACCACCCACGCGACGGATTTCGTGTCGGAAGGCGGAACGCTGCGGGCACGCCACGGGAACGCGATGTCCGGAACGAACCGGGCCTTGATGGTCATCATCGAGCCGTGGGCCGGCGTGCCGACGAAGTGCATCTCCTGACCCGATTCCGCCGAGACGCCCCGGAGCATGGACGACGACGCCGTGACCTCGATGGCCCGGCGCGTCTGCTGGATGGTGTTGAGGGCGTCGGAAGCGTCGACCGCGACCGTCGAACGCAATTCTCCAAGCGGTGAGGGATCGGCCCCGGCGATCTCCACGACATTCGGATTGAGCCGCTGAGCGATGTACGTGCCGCCGATGAGGGCGACCAGCGCCGCAGCGGCGGCGTAGCGGCCGACGCGCACCTGACGCACACCACGACGGGTGAGCAGCGGGGCGGCGGGGGATGCCTCGTCGATGCGGGAGAGGATCGACCGGGTGAAGTCGGGCGTGCGGACGGGCTCCTTCAGGGCGTCCAGCATCCGCTGGGTCTGCACGAACTTGCGGGCCGACGAGGGGTCGCTGCGGAACGACTCGAACAGCCCCGTGGCCTCGCGCCGCGTGAGTTCGCGGTCAAAGAACCGGTCCACGATGTGGTCGGGGATGTGGGCCGCGCCCGCGTCGTGGCTGGGGTGCGAAAGCAGGGGGTCGTCCGGCAGGTTGTCCTGCGGCGTCACCGAATCGAAATCGTCGCGCCCGTCACGCATCAGCGCTGGTCCTCTGCATCCAGTTCGTCGTCGGAAACCGTCATGAACACTTCCAGACCCTTCACCATGTGCTCTTCGAAGTACCGGCGCATCCGCCGGCGGCCGCGGTGGAGGTGGCTCTTGACCGTGCCTTCGGGCATGCCCATGTACTCGGCGATGAGCGAGATCGGCCAATCCTGCTGGTGGAACAGCACGACCACTTCGCGCTGCTCGCCGGTGAGTTCCTGCAGAGCGGCCGCGACGGCCTCCTTGTGCAGGTCGCCCTCTTCACGGTGCGAAACGGGGGACGAGGGCTCGTCGTCGCCGCCGGAGCGCCACGAGTCGACGGTCTCGGTGCTGTACACCGGCTTGTGCTTCTGGGAGGCGTTCACGTACAGCCGCTTGGCGATGGTGAACAGCCAGGTGCTGAAACGGAATCGCGGGTCGAACCGATCGAGGTTCGTCAGCACGCGCACAAACGCGTCCTGCACGATGTCCTCGGCGATGTCGGCCCGGCCCGACAGCCTCAGGATGTACGAGAACACCGACGCCTGGTGCGCCTGGATGAGCCGACCCGCCGCCAAACGGTCACCCGCGGCGGCCTGCTCGATCAGCGTCATCTCTTCAGAACGGTTCATAGCCATGAGACATTACCCCAAGGGGGTGCGTGCGTTGCGGACGCATAAGTGATACGGACAAAACAGACCGGAGTTCCGTTCGATAAACACCTGTTTGAGACATGTGTTTATCGACGAATGGCATGGGGGAGGGGGAAAATGCGGGCATGCCCCTGACGGAATACGAACGAGATGGACTGGTGTGTCCCGAAGAAGTCGCAGGCGGGAGAGAGTTGAAGCGCGCGGGTGCAGGGGTAGGGTGCAGGGCGCGGAGTGGGCACGGGAAGTCGATCTGAGGACGCCGGGCCATCGCCGCTTTGGGCGATGGGCCGGATTGATCTCGCGTTTGTGCTATCGCCGCGAAGCCGCGCTGCGCCGCGGGAGTTTCCCGAGCAAGGGAAGAATGAGCGGGATCGCCACGGCTGGGAGGAGCCAGATGTACCGCTGCTCGATGTAGCCGAGCCACAGGCAGGGTGCGGCGAGGGCGAGGGCGACGAGGTAGAGGGCGAGGCGGGTGGTGCGTGGCTGGCCGCGCTCGATGACGACGATCCAAACGTACGCCGGGAAGACGAGGGCGTAGAAGGACATGAAGAGTTCGTAGACGAGGCGGTGGGCGGGGTAGCCGGGGCGTACTTCGGGGGCGTGAACGAGCAGCACACTCATGCTCGCCAGGAGCAGTAGAGCGAGCGCAACTGCCGCGTGGCGGGCCGCTCGGGCCGGAGCCGATGGCAGGAATGGGTCACTTGCGCGGATGATCCCGAAATGGAACAACTCACGCAGGTGAGCGCCGACGGTGAAAGTGGCCTGAACGAAGACGTGACCGACGATGTACAGACTCAGGCTGTTGCTGTCGATCAGGCCCTTGGAGTAGAGCAGCGTCATCGCGATCATGGGTGCAAAGAAGGCGATGAACCCGATCCAGAATGCTGAGGCCCCCGTGGTGCCGGGCGTCTCGCGCCGGACGCGAAGGAACGTGAGATCAAGATACGGGCACAAAGCGAAGCCGAATACAAGCGTGGGGATCGTGAACGCGAGTTCCC
>CAYZFW010000074.1:0-8793 GCA_964477615.1 uncultured Phycisphaeraceae bacterium
CCGGCCCCCGCCCCCCGGCCCTACCATCGCCCCCCATGGGTTCTCTCGGGCGTGTCATCGTGGTCGGCGGCGGCATCGCGGGCCTCAGCGCTGCGCTCCACCTCAGCGACCACGGCGTGCCCGTCACCCTCCTCGAAACCCGCACCAAACTCGGCGGGCGGGCGACCAGTTTCACCGATGTCCGCACCGGCGAGACCATCGACAACTGCCAGCACGTCGCCATGGGCTGCTGCACGAACTACCTGGACTTGTGCCGTCGCCTGGGCGTCCTGCACCACATGCGCTGGACCAGCCACACCACCTGGGTGGAAGCGGGCGGGCGCACCAGCGTGATCGCCAAGTGCGGCCTGCCCGCACCGGGGCACTTCCTGCCGGGGTTCCTCGGGGCAAAGTTCCTCAGCGCCACCGAGAAGATCGCGCTCGCCTCGGCGCTGGGCCAGATGCTCCGCGAAGACCGGCGGGAGTTCGCGGGGATCACCTTTGGTTCCTGGCTGGCGATGAAGGACCAGCCGCCGTCGATCGTGTCGAAGTTCTGGTCGCCGGTGGTCGTCAGCGCCTGCAATCTCGACGTCGACAAGGTCTGCGCCGCGACGGCGATGCACGTCTTCCAGGACGGGTTTCTGGCAAACCGCGATGCCCCGGACATCGCCGTTTCGGGCGTGCCACTGGTGCGGCTGTATGACGCTGCGGTGGACGCCGTCCGGGGTGCGGGCGGCGAGGTGCGACTCTCGGCGTCGGTCGAGCGCGTCTGGGCCGACCGCGTGCTGCTCTCCAGCGGGGAGTTCGTCCGTGCCGACCGCGTGATCCTCGCGGTGCCGCCCGAACGCGCCCGCCGCATGGCCGCCCCGGAACTCGCCGCCGCCGACCCGCGGTTCGCGTTGATGGAGCTCATCACGCACAGCCCGATCCTCGGCGTTCACATGGCCTTCGACCGCCCCGTGCTGCCACACCCCCACTGCGTGCTGGTCGAACGCCCGACGCAATGGCTGTTCCGCAAGGATGACGAAGGACGGAAAGTCCACGCGGTGATCTCCGCCGCAGACGATTGGATGGGGCTGGACGAATCGGAGATCACCCGGCGTGTAAGGGCCGATGTCGTCGCGTGCTTCCCCAACGCCGCCGCGGCGAAAGTGCTCGCATCACGCCCGGTCAAAGAAAAGCTCGCAACCTTCGCCCCGACGCCGGAGGTCGAGCGTTCTCGACCGGAAGTGGACGGCCCGTCGGGCATCATCCTCGCGGGCGACTATGTCCGAACCGGCTGGCCTGCGACGATGGAGGGGGCGACACGGAGCGGTGCGATGGCGGCCGCGACGCTCGAACGATCCGTTCACGCCGCGCTGTGTCCCGCTCTTGCGACGGCGTTCTTCCCGAGACTCGCGCAGCTTCTGGCCTGATCGTGACAACGGCCCGCTCAAGACACTGTCGTATCCGCCAAAACTTGCACGTGTGCAACGCCAGCTAGAACTGGCGGAAGTACCGCGCTGCCTCGGGTGCTGCGGGGCGATTCCGCCAGTACGAAGACTCGGCCCGATCACAGCGACGATTCAGCGGGTCGTGCCCTCGGGCCCTCATCAGGACGCCGATGGGCGTGAACACCAGGACGTAGATCACGCCGAGGATCAGGTGCGAGAAGGTCCAGCCTAGCGGGACGGCGGCGCGCATCCAGCCGGTGTACAGCCACTTCGCGGCGGCGGGGCTGACGAGCGCCGTCAGGCAACCCGCGGCGCCGACACCCCACAGCGCGTACTCGATGGGCCGCGCGGGTACCCCGAGCCTCTCGGTCAGGCCGATCGATGCGAGCGCCAGCGGGATCAGCCCGCCGAGGAACTGCACACGCCGCGGGAAATCGAGGTTGAAGGCGAGCGAGACCAGCCACGCGGTACACGTCACGCCCGCGGCGACGAGAATCGCCTGCGGCTTCCACATCGCCATGCGCCCGAGCAACAGAAAGAAGACGAGCCACAACACCGCGAAGACGCGGAGCTCGGCTCGGGTGGGGTTGAGTTTGATGTCGATGAGGGGCATGGGGGGCGATTCGATCAAGATTCACCGCGGAGGCGCGGAGTGATTCATGAGAGAGAGAGAGAGAGAGAGAGAGAGAGAGAGAGAGAGACTGAGATTGGGTCGGGTCGGTTGCTGTGACAAGGTCGTTTGATGTGATCCGCCGGGCTCTTTCTTGCATTCCAACCTCCGCGTTCTCCGCGCCTCCGCGGTGAAAACGCTTCAATCGGGGTTGAACCTCGCGAGGTGGGCATCGATCTCGTGCTGCGTGGCCTTGGGCTGATCTTCCTTCCGCAGCACACAGCGCTCGATCACCAGCACGTCGATGTTGCTTGCCATGAAGCACTTGTAGGCGTCGGTCGGTGTGCACACGATCGGCTCGCTCCGCACGTTGAAACTGGTGTTGATGAGGATCGGGCACCCGGTGAGCCGGTCGAACTCGCTCAGCAGCGCGTGCAGCAGCGGGTTGCGCACGGCGTCCACCGTCTGCACCCGCGCCGAGCAATCGACGTGCGTAATCGCGGGCAGTGTTGATCGCGGCACCTTCAGACGGTCGAGCCCCAGCGCGCCGCTCGCCGCGGGCAGGCGGTGCTCGGGGCGTACGGGTGCCACGTGGAGCATGTAGGGGCTCTCCTGCCCTTCACGCATCTCGAAGTACTCGTGGGCGCGGTGGGCAAGGACGATGGGAGCAAACGGCCGAAACCCCTCGCGGAACTTCGTCTTGAGGTTGATGAGCGACTGCATCTCGCGCGATCTGGCATCGCCGAGAATGCTGCGTCCACCAAGCGCCCGCGGCCCGAACTCCATCCGCCCCTGGAACCACCCCACCACCTTCTGATCGATCAGATGCTGAGCGGTTGTGCTCACGAGCGTGGCGTCGTCGGGCATCTCGGTGAACTTGGCCCCCAGCGCGCCGAGCTCACGCTTCACCTCGTCATTCGAGAACCCCGGCCCCAGGCGCGAGCCGCGCTGCGTGTCGCCGGGCTGGGCGAGGCGAGCGTTGTTGAGAAGCTGATTCCAGACAAACAGCGCCACGCCGAGCGCCCCGCCAGCGTCGCCCGCCGCGGGCTGGACCCAGACGTTCTCGAACGGTCCCTCGCGGCTGATGCGCCCGTTACCGACACAGTTCAGCGCCACGCCGCCCGCCAGACAGAGGTTCTTCGAGCCCGTGAGCGTGTGCGCGTGTCGCACGGTCCGCAGCATCACCACCTCCGACACCTTCTGGATGGACGCGGCGATGTCCATCTCACGCTGCGTCAGGGCCGACTCCGGCGCACGCTCCGAGCCGCCGAACAGCCCCGCGAACTTCTCTCCGGTCATCCGCAACCCCTGCGGGTACGTGAAGTACGAGAGGTCGAGGCGGAACGAGCCGTCGGGCTTGAGGTCGATGAGGTGCTCGAGGATGAGATCGGCATAGCGCGGCTCGCCGTAGGGCGCGAGTCCCATGAGCTTGTACTCGCCGGAGTTCACCTTGAACCCGCAGAAGTACGTGAACGCCGAGTAGAGAAGCCCAAGAGAGTGCGGGAAGCGCTGCTCCTGCAGCAGTTCCACGCGGTTGCCACGTCCGTGACCGATCGTCGCGGCGGCCCATTCCCCCACGCCGTCGAGCGTCACCACCGCGGCGTCGTCAAACGGCGAGGGGAAGTACGCGCTGGCGGCGTGACTCTCGTGGTGCTCGACGAAGACGACACGGCGTTTGTACTTCCCATGGAGCCCCTTGCGGATCTCACGCGGGAGAAACAGCTTCTGCTTCATCCACAGCGGCATCGCCTTCGTGAACGATGCGAAACCCGCCGGCGCGTAGGCGAGGTACGTCTCAAGCAGCCGCTCAAACTTCAGCAGCGGCTTGTCGTAGAAGCCGACGTAATCGATCTGCTCCGGACGCAGCCCCGCCTCCGCGAGGCAGTACTCGATCGCGCGGGTGGGGAACTCGTGGTCGTGCTTGATCCGCGTGAACCGCTCCTCCTGCGCCGCGGCCACGATCTCACCATCGACCACCAGCGCGGCCGCGGAGTCGTGGTAGAAGGCCGAGATGCCGAGGATGGCGGTCATACGCAAAGCAGCAAAGCAGCAAAGCAGCAGAGCAGCAGATTCGGATTGGATGACGCTCGTCCGGGACGCGGGCGAACAACTCTGGCTTGGCTGGAGCGCGGTGTCTTCATTTGCTGTTCTGCTGTTCGGCTGCCTTGCTGCTCTCCATCTGAGCCTGCAGCGCCGCCATCACCCGCTGGTACTGCGGCGCAAAAGGCCCGGCGTTCTTCGCGCCGTATTCCAGCACTTTCATCGCTTCGGGAGCGCGTGAATCACGCACCAGCGCCTGCACCAGGGCCATCTCGCACGCCACGCGGCTTTCCGCATTCAGACCCGTGCGGGCCGCGTTCAGGTACGGGATTGACTCCTTGAACTCGCCGAGCACCTGGTGGAGCAGGCCGACATGCCGCTGCGTCATCGCGTTGTCGGCCCCGGGGCGGTTGACCAGCAAGAGGCCCCGCTCCAGCGCCGCGCGGGCACGCGCACGCTCGGCTTCGTTCAGAGGCCCGTCACGTTCCAGAATGCCGAAGCGGAAGAGCTCGTACTCGAGCGACCATGACGTGAACGGGAAGACCGACCGCACCGCGCTCTCGAACAGCGACTTCGCCTCGTCGAGACGCCCGGACTGGATCATCGTCTTGGCCATCATCGCCGAGATCGGGCGCTTCGCCCCGCGGTGGGTCTCGGGCTTCTGCCACTCCACCGCGGTGTCGCGCAGTTTCTGGTCCCACTTGGCGGCGAGGTCGTTGCACACAGCGTCGAAACGCCCCTGCATCGCGGGGTTGGTTTCCTGGAAGAAGGCGATGCGCCCAAGCACGCGCATCTGGTGGGCGACGCCGTAGCGCTCGAAGTCGTTCGCGCCCAGACGCGGCGTGAGCGTGGCGAAGTCCGGAGCCGCCGCGGCCTGCTCGGGCGTCACTTTCGCAGGCACCGGGAGTTCCGCCATCGCGCTCAGGATGGATCGGGCGATGAGGTACTGACCTTCCAGCGTGGGATGCACGTGGTCGTCCATCAGCGACCACCCCACCGCGGCGCGGCCTTGCTTGCGGCTCTCGGCGTTGAACACCGCTTCGAGGTCGCACAGCACCGCGCCGCCCTGCGCCGCCGAGCCGCGGATCGCCGCGTTGCTCGCACTCGGCGGACGCCACGGCATCGGGTCGAGGTCGCACGCCTTCTGGTACGCCTGCGCCGCCTCGTCGAGTTTCTCCTGCTTTTCCAGGGCTTTCCCGAGCCAGTACCACGCGCGGGCGTGCTGCGGATGGTCTTTCACGGCGGCGCGGAGATCGGCTTCGGCGGCGGCGGCATCGGACAAGACACGCGTGCTGATGTCGAGCATCATGCGCTTCATCGCCTCGCGCTGGGCCGAGTCGGGGATGGTCTGCTCGGTGTCGCCGAGCGGAGCAAGATCGGCCTGGTTGCACGGCAGTGTGCAGACGATCACAGGGATGTTGGCCGCCTTGCAGCGGTCGATCATCAGGCCGACGAAGAACCCGAGGTTGCCCGCGGCCTGCGCACGCACCGGATCGTCCGGCGCGGTGTACGAGCGGCCCATCATCGTCTCCATCAGCGTCTTGCCCTCGGCGTCGGGCCCGGGGGCCTTCCGGAGCAGGGCCTGAACACCCTGCACGATGGCCGTGGAGCGGAGGCGGCGCTGCAGCATCATCACCGTTGGACTGTTACCAGCTCGGTTGAGAGACGCCACGCCGTACGCCCCGAAGAACTCGTTGTTGCCGACGTAGATCACGACGGCGTCGGGCTGGTACGCGAGCGCCTCGGTGAGGATGCTGAGAACGGGGTACGACGCGACGGCGGTGGTGCCGAGGTTGATGACCTCGGGCTTGAGGTCGGGGCGTGCCTCTCGAAGCATCCCCTCCAGAAACCGCGTCGAACAGAGCGCCCGCGGCTGCGGGAAGCCGCGCATCGCCGACTCCCCCACCGCGATCACACGCAGCGTCCCCGCCGGTTTGGGCACCAGCATGGCGGCGTCGTCCATCGAGCCCGGCTGGTGCGGGTTGTTGAAGAACCACGTCCGGGTGAACGCGGGGTCGGAGACGTGCAGCACCGCGCCGGGGTGGCTCGCGAGCGGGCCGACGGGGCGGAACAGTGTGGGGTAACCGCCGAAGCCGGCGAGGCGCAACCCTACTTCTGTCAGTCCCACCAGGACCAGCGGCAGGGCGAGAGCCACGAGAATGAACATCAACCGCTTGGCACCGGTCGGCCCCTTGCGCTTTGTGTCTTTCCGCGTGAAAGCATGTGCGTCTGTGGTGGTCATCGGTGGTCAGTCGTCGCCCCCCGGGGAGGACGAGCGGTTCTTCTTGATCCCGCCGCGGGCTTTCTTGTCGTCCACACGCCGGCGCTGGCTCGACTTGGTGGGCTTGGTCTTCACACGCCGCTTGGGGCGCGTCATCGATTCGATGAGCAGCATCCGCAGCCGCTCCAGGCACTCGGACTTGTTGCGGCTCTGGCTGCGGTGCTCGTCGCTGGCGATCGCCAGCACGCCCGCGTCGCTGATCTTCCGGCCCGCGAGCGTCGCCAGGCGGTCGAGCGCCCAGGGCGCAAGCGGCAGGTCGGCCACGCGAACACGCAGCTCGACTTTCGTCGACACCTTGTTGACGTTCTGACCGCCGGGGCCGCTGCTGCGCACGGCGGCGAAGTCCAGCGCAGCCTCCGGCACCACCACGCCCGGAGCCAGTTCGACGCCGGTCCGGACAGGCGACGGTCCATCGCCCGCCCCGCCAGCGCGGGATTCAGACGACGGAGAATGGGACGCGGCGGGGCGCATGATTCAATCTCGTGGGCGGGCGACGCAGCCCCGCCTCAGCACTCGGGCGGAATCCACCGGCAGACGGTACGCTGCCGGTCACATCAAGGCACTTCGCACAAGGACTCGCGGCACATGGCGACGAAACACTATCGGCACATCGCGGCGCTGGGCACACTGGTTCTCACGGGGCTTTCGGGCACCGCCCTTGCGGAAACCGCCCCGGAGCCCGCCCCCGAGCCCGGCCTTCAATCCGCGACCCCGGCATCCTCAGGAGCACTTCCAGACTTCCACACCCAGCGCCGTACCTGGCAGGTCGAGATCGAGCCGATGGTGTGGTTCGCCGCCTTCAAGGGCGACCTCACCTTCAAGGACGGTTCCACCGTCGAACTCGAGCAGATCGGCATGGACGAGGTCCACGCCGCACCGGCGGGCCGCTTCACCCTCCGCTCCGAGCGCTGGACCTTCGCCTTCACCGCCTGGGCCACCAGCTTCGACGACGACGCCACCGCGGACGTGGACATCGACGCGGGGGACTTCACCGTCTCCGCGGGCGACCGCGTGGCGTTTGATTTCGACTACGCCTCCTTCAAGCTCACCGCTGGCTACGCCTTCGACCCCATCGTCCGCAACGACGACAACAACACCGCCCTGTGGTTCGATCTTTACGGCGGGGCACAGGTGTACCACATGGACCTCGAGTTCGGACCCGACGGCGGCGGGGACCGCCTCGACGAGAGCGACACCTGGGTCGCCCCGCTCGCCGGCGTCCGTATGAACCTCACCCTGCCCGCGGGCTTCGAGGTCGGCGTCGCGCTCGACGCCGGGGCGGCCATCGGCGGCGGCACCGGCTTCGCCTGGGACATCGTCCCCCACTTCCGCTGGTTCCCGATGGAGAACAAGACGGTGGCGGTCGAGATCGGTTTCCGGCACAACGCCGCGGACCTCGCCACCGGGGACGACGACGACTTCGCGTTCGACGGCTTCGCGGCGGGCCTGTTCGCGTCGGTGGTGATCCGGTTCTGAACTCGCCCCTGAACGAAGAGAGGATTCACCGCGGAGGCGCGGAGTTCGCGGAGGGAGACTTGCTTCGCGCGCGATTCTCTCATGTCGCGATGGCGGAGCGGAGTGACGTTCGACCACTCGACCACTCGACCACTCGACCACTCCAAACGAAAACCGCCCGGGCGGCGGTGCGACCACCCGGGCGGACGATCAGGAGAGAAACGCACTCCACTTCAGGAGGGAAGGGGTGAGATTGACTGCTCGGTGCGGGGCCTTCGGTCATTCGCGGCCCACCGACCCGGTGCGAGGGGGACCATCCCCGCCGCAGCCTCGGCATGAGGATCATGCGGTGCGGGCGGGATCGAGGCCAGCGTTCGATCGGTGCCTGAGCAGAATCACGCCCGTCTATTCCGACCGTCGCGACCGTGCCGCGCCGCCCCATCGGGATCGCGCAGAAACGCCGGGATTCTCGGAACAGCCGCCGACCCCGCCTCCGCTAGACTCGCACCATGACCCGCACCGCGCCCTCGTCCGCCCCCACCTCATCCGCCATCAACACCCTCCGCGCCGCCAACGAGGAGTACCAGGCCATCGAGCGCGAGCTGAAGCTCGGCGGCGGCCTGAAGGCCATCGACCGCCAGCACGAGAAAGGCCGCCTCACCGCCCGCGAACGCGTCGAGAAACTCCTTGACGACCCCAAGCAGTTCACCGAGTTGGGACTCTGGGCCGCGTACCAGATGTACCGCGAGGCGGGCGGTGCGCCGGGCGCGGGCGTGGTCACCGGCGTGGGCCGCGTGCAGGGCCGCGAGTGCATGGTCATCGCCAACGACGCCACCGTGAAGGCCGGCGCGTTTTTCCCCATGACCTGCAAGAAGATCATCCGCGCCCAGCATGTGGCCATGATGGCCCGGCTGCCGCTGATTTATCTCGTCGATTCCGCCGGCGTGTTCCTGCCCATGCAGGAGGACGTCTTCCCCGACACCGACGACTTCGGG
>CAYZFW010000075.1:0-8737 GCA_964477615.1 uncultured Phycisphaeraceae bacterium
CTCGCCGCATCGCCCGAGGGTATCGCCACGAACATCCTCGCCGAGCGGCTGAAGCGGCTCACCAAGTCCAGGCTTGTGCGCTCGACGACGTCGCGCCGCCGCGCCGGCAGCCGCGAGTACCACCTCACGGACCTCGGGCGCTCCCTGCTCCCGGTGCTGGAATCCATGCGCGACTGGGGGCTCGCGAACATCCGCGGCACGGAGGCCCGCGTCCGCGTCAAGCCCGCCGAACCGGAAGCCACACCTTGATCTCGAAGTGCTCGGTGCCGTGGGCGAACGGTCGCCCGATCCACGCCTCGAAACACGGCGGATCGTCGGGCTCGTAGCCGCTGCGGGGCAGCCACTCGCCGTAGAGCCAGCGGAGGGCACGGACTTCCAGATCGATCCCGCCCCGAAACTCCACTTCTGCGACGGTCATGCGCGGGAAGCGGAAGCGGCCGATCTCGCCGCGCGGCGTGAAGCGTTCCGCCACCACCGCCACGTGGTAGCGGCACAGTTCCAGCGGCACCAGTTCGGGGTTCTCCCACTGGTAGCCGAGCCACTGGTTTCCGCCGAAGCCCTCGCGGTCGGCCCACGCCATGAGGCGGTGCGCAGCCTTGATCACGCCGTCACCCTTGTAGGGATTCGCCACGCGGATGTACGCGACGGTCATCTCGGGGAGATCGCGGAGGCGGACGCGGAAACGGTCGGGGTTGGTCCCCCGCTGCGGGGCTTCGATAGACGACCTCGCCACGCCCGCGGGCAGCAGCCCTGCGGCCATGCGATCAAACTCCTCGGCGTGCGCCCGCCGCCACGTTTCGATATCGAACACGCTGGGCGCGATCCCGAAGCGCTGGCGGAAACTCCGCGAGAAGTCCGAAGGCGACGAGAAGCCGCAGTCCATCGCGATGCGCGTCATGGAGGCCCGTTTCGCGTGGGCCATCATGAGTAGCGCCCGCTCCAGCCGCAGCCGCTTGGCGAAGTCCGCCGGCGTCTCACCCACGATGGACTGGAAGACGCGGTGGAAATGGAAGGGCGAGAACGCCGCGATCTCGGCGAGTTCCATCAGCCGCAGCGGGCGGTGCAGGTTCGCCGCGATGTGGTCGACGGCGAGGTTGACCCGCTCGACGTAGTCACTCGGCGCAGGGGCGGGCGACGCCGGGACGGGACGCGCGAGCCGGGATTTCTTCAAGCTCCGCAAGATCTGTCAAGCCTCGTTCTGGCGGTGAAGTAGCATGAATGTGCGGGGCCGAACGGATCGGTCCAACTCGTCTTTCCTCACGCCTGCCCCCACCGATACCCATGAAAACGCTCACCACCCTCATCGTACTGTCGGCCACCCTGATGGGCTGCGCCTCCACCTCCACCAAGCCTGCGATGGTCTCACCGGGGGCCGTCGGCGAAGGTGATACCCCCTCCGGGAAAGGAACCACCCCCATGCAACTCGGCAACTTCTCCGTCAGCCTATCCGTGAAGGACCTCGCCGCCTCGTCCGCCTTCTACGAGAAACTCGGGTTCAATCGCACAGGCGGCGACGGCAAGAATTATCTCATCATGCAGAACTCAACCGCGACCATCGGCCTGTTCCAGGGCATGTTCAAGGGCAACCTGCTCACCTTCAACCCCGGCTGGGACCGGGATTGCCAGACCCTCGAGTCCTTTGACGACGTCCGCGACATCCAGAAGCACGCCGAGGCTCAGGGCATTGCGCTGACCACCAAGGCCGACGAATCCACCACCGGCCCCGCCAGCATCACGATGGTCGACCCCGACGGCAACGTCATCCTGATCGACCAGCACACCGACCGCCCAAAGAAGTAGGCGGCGCGCCGGGTCGATGCTCCGTCACCGTCTACCATCGGCCCCATGTCGATGTTCGTGCTCGCTTCGCAGGCCACCGGCCTGTCCCCCATCTTCCGTGACCTGCTGCTCATCCTCGCCGCCGCTGGCGTGGTGGCGGCGATCGCGCAGCGTCTGAAGCTCCCCACCGTCCCCGCCTACCTCATCACAGGCACCCTCATCGGCCCCGGCGCCTTCAAGCTCGTCGCCAGCGGCGAGAGCGTCCGCGACATTTCAGACCTCGCCATCATCCTCCTGATGTTCGGCATCGGGCTGCACATGGACCTGGGTGTGCTGCGTGACACGCTGCGAAGAGCCATCATCGCCACCGTGCTGATGACGGTCATCTGCACCGCGGCGTTGTGGCCTGTCGGGCTGGTGATGAGCCTCAGTGCGCCGTCGACCATCGCCGTGGGCGCGGCGCTGGCGATCTCGTCCACGGTGGTGGTGCTGCGGATCCTGCAGGACCGGCGTGAGCTCAACAAGGCCGAGGGCCGCCTGAGCGTGGCCATCCTGGTCATCCAGGACCTTGTCGCTATCGCACTGCTGATGATCCTGCCGCCACTCGCAAAGTGGAACGGCACCGGCTCCGCCGGGGTGGTGGCCTCTGCGGACTCTCTTTCGATGTGGGGCGTCGCCATCGAGATGAGCGTCAACGCGCTGTTCGCGATGCTCGGCGTCTTCGCACTCGTCGGCTTCGGCAAGTTCATCTTGCCCTGGGCCCTCGAACAGGCCGCCAAGCGGAGCAACGCCACTGAGGTCACCACCGTCATCTCCATGGCCGCGGCCCTCGGGGCAGCTGGGATCACGCAGATCGTTGGCCTCGGCCCCGCGCTGGGCGCGTTCCTCGCGGGGTTCATGCTGTCGCTCACGATGTTCCGGCACGACCTGGGAAGCCGCATCGGGGCGGTGCGCGACCTCTTCGCCGCGGTGTTCTTCACCGCCATCGGGATGAGCGTCGACCTGAGCGTGCTGTGGCAGAACGCCCCGCAGGTGGGCCTGATGACGCTGCTCACGCTCGCGATCAAGGCAGTGGTGATCAGCGCCGTCTGCTGGGCCACCGGCGCCACCGGCAACCTCGCCCTCCGCGCCGGGCCGTACCTCGCGCAGGCGGGCGAGTTCTCAATCGTCATCCTCGCCGCGTGCGCCTCCGAGCGCCTCGGCCTCCTCACGCCCGACCAGGTCGGCCAGATTGTCAGTGTCGTGGTGCTCAGCCTGATCCTCACCCCCGCGCTGGTGCTCGCGGCGGCGAAGGTCGGCTCGCGTCTCCCCGCGATCGATACCGCCCCGTGGGCGCGCCGGCAGGTCGGCGCCACCACCACCAACTCCTTCGTTCGCGGCAAAAAGCACGCCATCATCGCGGGCTACGGCCTCGTCGGGCGCGCCGTCGCCGATGAACTCAAGAAAATGAACATCACCTCGACCATCGTCGAGATGAACCCCTCCACCGTGAAACGACAGACCGGCCTGGGCCGCCCCATCATCTTCGGCGACATCGCCTCGGCCGACATCCTCGAACACGCCGGCATCCACGAGGCCGACGCGCTGATCCTCACCATCCCCGATGAGGAAAGCGTGCTCCGCGCCTGCAAGCAGGCCCGCGAGATGCACCCCGACATCCCCATCATCGCGCGCTGCAACTTCGTGAGCCAGGGCGTGCTCGCCGCGGGCCTGGGCGCCAGCGGCGTGGTTGTTGAGGAAATGGCGACCGCGAAAGAGATGGAGCGCGTGGTCGGTTTGGTGCTCGGGCGCGAGGTCGAGCGGGCGTAAACCGCTTTACTTCGCTCCGTCGCCGATCCCAGCGGGCACCGGCACCCCCACGATCTCGCTGGCCACGTCGATCAACCTTCGGCGGTGATTCCGCGCCTCGGTCTGCAGGAAGTTGTGCGCCTCGGGCTCGGACATCTTTCGCGCTTCGACCAGTTTCCACTTTGCCTGTTCGATGATGCGCCGGCTGGCGAGCAGGCGTTCGAGCTGCCCGATGCGCTTGTTGGCGTCGCCCGCCGCGCACGCCCGCGCCCACGCGACAGAAAGGCTGACGCGCAGCGCATCGGCGGTCGCGGGCTTGAGCAGGTAGCCGTACACACCCGTCTGCTGCGCCCGCTCGATGTATGTCGGATCGCTGTACGCCGTGATCACCGCCGACGGGATCCCGTAGCTGTTCCAGATCGAAAGCGCGGCCTCCAGGCCGTCCATCACCGGCATGCGGATGTCCAGCAGGGCGAACTCGGGCGCGTGCAGTTCCGCGGCGTGGACCGCCGCACGCCCGTCCGAGACAGGCCCGATCACCGTGCATCCAAGACCCGCGAGCTGCGAGCACAGCCCCGCCGCGACCAAGTGCTCGTCCTCAGCGACCAGCACCGACTTGGGCAGCGGCGACTTGAGTCTGTGCTCGCCGACCGGTTCCGTTGAACTGGATTTCTCGCGTTCCGTTGCCATGAGCATCTGCGCCCGATTCCCCTCTTTGTGCGGCGCTTGTCGCGCCGACTCCACACACACGAAATTGACAGACGGCTCATCGCGGAACCGGTTCCAAGGCTGGCGAATCCACAATATCGGAAGTTTGCCATAAAAATGCACACCGGTTTCGGGGAGAATCGTTCCAAGCCGGATTCCTCCGAGATCGCCCCACCGAAAGAACAAAGGCAAACCCGCCCCGACGCCGAATGCGATTCAGCACAGTGTCGGCTATCGTCTCCGCCCCATGCCCAGATCGCCCCGTCAGCCCGGCGTCAAGTTCGTCTTCGTAACGCTCCTGCTCGACGTCATCGGCTTCGGCCTGCTCATCCCCGTGGGCCCCGCGCTCGTGCAGCGTCTGCAGGGCGAGGGCGCCACGCCGCAGACCGCCGCCACACCTGTGTGGCTTCTCTCGGTCACGTTCGCGTCGATGATGTTCCTGTTTGCGCCGATCCTTGGGTCGCTGTCCGACCGATTCGGACGCCGCCCCGTGCTGCTCATCGCGCTGCTGGGCTCGGGCATCGACTACATCGTGCAGGCCTTTGCCCCTTCGCTGGTGTTTCTCTTCATCACCCGCGCCATCAGCGGCATCAGCGGATCCTCGATGACGGTGTGCAACGCCTACATCGCCGACGTCACACCGCCGGAGAAGCGCGCCGGGGCCTACGGCATGATCGGCGCCGCCTTCGGCATCGGCTTCATCATCGGACCGCTGCTGGGCGGCGGCCTGTTCGCGCTCGCGCAGTTGCTCGGAGAACACGCCGCCGAGGCCCCCGCGTGGGCACGCCCGGTGTGCCAGTACCTCGGCGACCACGCCGTGCGGGTTCCCTTCATCGCCGCGGGCATCATGTGCATCGCGAACTGGCTCTACGGCTACTTTGTGCTGCCCGAATCGCTGCCCGCAGAGCGCCGCCGCCCCTTCCGACTCGCAGCGTCGCACCCCATCGCCGCCTTCGGGCACATCGCGAAGTTGCCCGTGGTCTTCGGCCTCGCCGCCGCGCTCTTCCTGCTGAACACCGCCCAGTTCGGCCTCCACGTCACCTGGGCCCTCTACACCGAGTACCGCTACGACTGGACCCCCACCCACATCGGCTTCTCGCTGTTCCTCGTGGGCCTCGGCGCCGCCATCGTGCAGGGCGGCCTTGCGCGCAAGATCATCCCCGCTCTGGGCGAAAAGCACTCGGTTCTTTTCGGAATCGCTCTTGGCGTCGTCGCCTTCACCGCCTACGGCCTCGCCACCCGCGGCTGGATGATCAACGTCATGGTGCTGGTGTTCTCCCTCGGCGGCATCGCCGGCCCCGCCTGCCAGGCGATCATCACCAAGGCCACGCCCCCTGACAAACAGGGCGAGACCCAGGGCGCGCTCACCGGACTCAACTCCGTCGCCGCCATCGCCGGCCCCATGCTCGGTGGGAGCGTTTTCGCGTACTTCATCTCCGACAAGGCCCCCGTCCACCTGCCCGGCGCGCCGTACTTCGTGAGCGCTGTGCTGACGCTGATGGGCCTCGCGGTCGCCGTGTATGCGCTCCGCCGCTTCGACGACACTCCCGCCACGCCCAACGCCACGCAACCAGAATGAAACCGCCCCGCAAGCCATCTCGCGGGGCGGCGCTCTCAGGCCGTTGAAGTTCGAATCGTGGGCACTCAGGTGCACGCCGTGCCGAACACGCTGAGGAAGATGACGAGGTCGGCGGTGTTGACCTGCCCGTTACCGTCCAGGTCGCCGTTCTGGAACACCGGCACCGTGGCACCAAAGTTCGCCAGGAAGATCACCAAGTCGTTCGTATTGACCGCCGAGTCGCCGTCAAGGTCACCCAGGCACACCGGAGGCGTCGCGAGCGAGAGCCGGATGAACGCCTGCGGCGTACCGAACACGGGATTGGAGTTCAGGTCCTGCCCCGCCGCGTTCCGCAGGTTCACGAAGCCGTACACCTGCAGGTCGTCGGTGAGCACCCAGTCGTTGGGCTCCATCGCGCTGAACGTGACGGTCCCCCGCCCGACAAACGCGTCGTCGTCGAACACGCCGTTGTTGTCGACATCGATCGGATCGCCCTCGCGCAGCACCACCACACCGTTGACCACCACGACCGTGTTCGCGGCGGGGTCGGCCGCGTCGGTATCTCCAACGAGGATGTAGTCGCCGCTGCGGTTGATGTTGAAGCTGAGGAAGTTGAAGCCCCAGTTCTCGGTTGCACCCGGCCCAATTGGCGAGCCCGTTGCCGCCACCAGCGAACCGTTCCGCACCGCCCAGTCGGCGTCCGCCGGGTCGTCGCCGCGGGCGTACCAGTCGCCGTTGGCCTTGACATCGTTATTGAACACCGCGGCGAAGGTGATGCCGGTGCCGGGGATCAACGAACCTTCCTGCATCACCACCCGCCCGTTCACCACCAGGACGTCGTCGGCGGTCGTCGGCTGGTTTACCGTGCCCGCCGCCGTCCACGTCACGCCGTTGGCCGACGTGTAGAAGTTATTCGCGGTGATCGACTTCCAGATCTCGATCCCCGTCCCGGCGAGGTTCGTCACGGTGCTCACATTCGACTGCTGGAACCCCGCCTGGTTGTACATGATGGCGGGGCGGCGCGTGGTCGCGATGTTCCCGATGGTGCTGTCCTGCGAGCCGATGGTCCCGTTGTCGAGCAGGTGGATCGAGCCGACGGAGTTGCCGAAGATCTCATCGCCCGACACGCCGGTATCGGAAAGCCCGGTGATCCCCGAGCCCATGGCGAAGGGGATGGTGAAGCTGGTGCCGCCGGTCCAGCGGATGACCTTCTGGAACACCGAGGCCACGCCGCCGCGGGCGCGCGCGGAGAAGGCAAACTCATTCAGCGAGTTGAACCGACCGGCCCCGAATGAAGAGCCGAAGAAATCGTACAACTCGCCCGGCGCGCCGCCGATGATCGGCCGGCCTTCCTGCACGAACGCGCTCCCGCTCAGCCCCGACCCCATCATCAGGATCGTCTCGGAATCCGCCCCCTGCTGCGTGCGCGCCTTGAGCAGCCACAGCGAGCCGTCGGGTGACATGATGAGGTCCTCGAGCGCCCGGAAGTTCGTCACCGCCGGCGCGCCCGCGAGGTCCTGCGCCCCCGGCACGATGGACGTCGGGCTCGTCGGGATCTTCGTGTAGATCACCGCCTGGTCCGCGACCACGATCCCCGACCCCGCACGGGCACATTCCACCCCGATCCCCAGCCCGGCCGCCGCGCTCAGACACGCGGCCACACGAACCGACCCCATCGACCCGCTTCGGCGATTCAACATGGCGTCCTCTCTGCTCTCTCCCCCGCGGAAAAGACAAAGATGTGGGCAACCCCGGCGGCACACCGCCGAGCGACCCATTTACCGTACCACGAGACGATGCCGATTCAAGTGCTTTCCGAAGAAGCATGAGGACCGTGTCCGTCGGGTCATTCGCCGGGCGCAAGAGTGCATTTTCATGCATCACCCACAACGCCACGAGGGCCGCTCGCATCGACGGGCACGCGCGGCATTGCGAGCCGTGGTGCTCCGACTTGAGGTCGGCGTCCGGGGGGCTGAAATCACGGCGTTCTTCGATCCGCCGCCGCATGCTTCGGCACCCTTCCGGCGGGTCCGTTGGCGGACGCGACGAGCTGGCGAAGGTCCTGCAAAGGAAACGGGCGAGCCTCCGTGGCTCGCCCGCTTGATTCTCCGTTCCAATGTCCGCGGCGATTACTTCGCCTCGACGACTTCCTTCATCAGGTTCGCTGGCATGGGGCGGTACTCGAGGGGCTCCATGGTGCTGGTGGCGCGGCCCTGGCTCATCGAGCGGAGGGCCGTCGTGTAGCCGAACATCTCGGACAGCGGCACCTCGGTGGTGAGGATGCGGGCGTTGCCGCGTTCCTCGGAGCCGACGATCATGCCGCGGCGGGACGAGATGTCGCCCGACACGTTGCCGAAGTACTCCTCGGGTGTCGTGATGACGACCTTCATGATGGGCTCAAGCAGCGTGGGGCGGGCGGCCTTGCACGCCTCGATGAGGGCGGTGCGGCCGGCCTGCTCGAACGCGACCTGGCTGGAGTCGACGGGGTGGAACGAGCCGTCCACCAGCGTGACCTTGACGTTGATGAGGGGGTAGCCGGCGAGCACGCCCGAGGCGGCGGTGGCGCGGACGCCGTGCTCGACCGAGGGGATGAACTCCTTGGGGATCGCGCCGCCGACGACCTTGTTCTCGAAGGCGATCTGGTTCTCGAAGTCCAGATCGGCCTCCTCGGCCTGGGCCTTGGTGTAGGGCTCGATGTTGATGGTGCAATCGCCGAACTGGCCGCGGCCGCCCGACTGCTTCTTGAACAGCCCGCGGACGTACTCGGCGGTGCCGGTGATGGTCTCGCGGTACGAGACGCGGGGCTTGCCGACTTCGACGTTGATCTTCATGTCGCGGACGAGCTTGTTCTTGATGATCTCAAGGTGCAGCTCGCCCATGCCGCTGATGATCGTCTGGCCGGTC
>CAYZFW010000076.1:0-8716 GCA_964477615.1 uncultured Phycisphaeraceae bacterium
CCGCCCAGAACCGCGCCAAGGCTCGGCTGAAGGAACTGCCGCCGGAGGCGTGGACCACGGCGAGCGGGCCGATGGACAAGCAGCACTGGGAGCGGTGGCTTGAATCGAGCGTGAAGCTCGACAAGATGGCCGATGGGGAAGGGGCCGAGGCGGGTGGGGACGGGGGCTGAGGTACGGGGGGCGCTGGGTGCCACGGCTTGGCTTCCGAGACAAGCCGTGCGTAGACGCCCAGACACGGCTTGTCTCGGAAGCCAAGCCGTGGCACGTGGGAAGATCGCCAGCGCTTGGCGGGGCTGGGGTTGAGGCCCTATTCTGTGGTCCCCATGGCCATTGCCCCTTCCGAAGTTGTGACGCTGTCCCGCCCGCCGATGAACGCGCTGGAGAGTGTGTACATCCCCGAGGTGCTGCGCGGGTTCGGGACGACGGTGCGGCACTTCTTCACGTCGTTTGGGCAGTCGAAGATCCCCGTCATCGGGGCCTCCAAGACCACCCGCACCATCCAGTACCCCGAGGAGCGGCGTGAGAACATCCCGGTGCTCGACGGCGGGATGGAGAAGTCCAACTTCCGCGCCGTCCACCGCCTGAACCGCGACGAGCAGGGGCGGGTGAAGTGCGTGGCGTGCATGATGTGCCCGACGCTGTGCCCGGCGCGGTGTATTCACATCGTCGCCGGGGAGGCGCCGTGGGAGGACCGGGAGAAGTACCCGGTGAAGTTCGAGATCGACGAGCTGCGGTGCATCTTCTGCGGCATGTGCGAAGAGGCGTGCCCGGTGGACGCGATCGAACTGACGCCGGAGTACGACATCGTGGGGTTGTCGCGCCAGGAGATGGTGTTCGACAAGGAGAAGCTGCTGAGCGTGTACGACCTGACGATTGGCGGGAAGCCGATGTGAGGGGGAGGTGTGCACGGTGCGCTCTGCGCCGTGCGCCCGAGGGACAGGGACGGGGGATCGACAGAACGCGTGATTCTGGAGCACAGCGGATCGCGCTCAGCGCACCACGAATGAAAACAACCGGCGTCGCCCATCGGGGGGCGACGCCGGAGTGCTTCGGTGCTTGGTTGGGGTTGAACGGACGGATCAGCGGCGGCGGCGGAGGGAGATGAGGCCCGTCATGCCGAGCATGGTCGCGGCGCCGGGGGCGGGGATGATGTTGATGCCGATGATGAGTTTGTAGGCGAAGTTCTCGGTGGTGGGTCGGCCGCCGTCGAATTCGTTGAAGCCGTTGAAGAGATCGGGGAGTTCCTCGTCGCCGCCGTCCTTGCCTCGCGTGCCTTCGGGGAAGTTGAGGTCCTCGAAGGGGGCGATGCCGAGGGAGTAGGTGCCGGGGGCGAGGAAGAAGCCGAGGGAGGGGTTGAGGCCGGGGCCGTCGTCGTCGCTGTAGGCGATGACATCGCCCATGGCGTTGACGAGCTGGATGGCGGAATCGGCCTCAACGAAACCGTCGGCGAAAGTGGTTTCAAAGGCGAAAGCGGTGACGCCGATGAATGACATGTCGGTCACGGTGAAGGTGAACCAGTCGACGTCGCCGGGGAGGTCGTCGTCGGGGTCCTGGCCGAGGGTGCCCGGGGTAATGAAGCCGTCGATGGCGAGGCTGTCGCCGGGGGCGACAAACGGGCCAATTGGCTCGGCGGTGGCGAGGGTGCTGTTGGGCTCGGTCTCAAAGATGAGACCGGCGGAAGCAACGCCAGCGGAGACCGCGAGCGCGGCGGCGCTGAGGGCAAGGCGCGAAATCATGTCTGACTCCTGTGCAAGGACGGATTGATCCACGATGTCCGCGGCTGTGCTTCCGCGCGACACAGTGAATTTATCACGGCGGCGGCTCAGGGCAACCGCGGGGCGGAGAAAAACCACCAAGTTGGCGGAAAAGTCTCAGGCCGAGATCGTCCGGGAACCCGCACGTCGCGTGCTCTCGGAGGTTGGTCGGATTGTGTTCGGTGGAGCGGATGCCGTGCCGTCGCGCTGGGGAAGGCGAGGCTGCGATACCAGCGGCGGGGGACAGCGGGAGGTCGCGTCAACGCGCGATGAGCCGGGCGTGGAGGGTGTTGAGGAGGTCGTGGGTGACCTGCTCCGGGTCTTTGCCGCCGTTGAGGAGTGCGTAGCGGTTGGGCCACTCGCGGACCTGCGAGAGGTAGCCCTCGCGGACCTTGGCGCGGAAGTCGTCGCCTTTGCGCTCCATGCGATCGGCGAAGAGCGATCCGGCGAGGCCGCCCGCGGGCTTTGTCGTGCCGGTCGTGGGCGACGCGTTCCGGCGGTTGGACTTGGCGTGGGTCCCGGCGAGGCGCTGGGCGGCGGTTTTTTCGTCGACATCGAAGATGACCACGAGGTCGGGTTCGAGGCTGCCGCAGGCGGCCTTGCCGACGGCGACGATGTCTTCGCGTGGGAGTCCGCCGGCTGCACCCTGGTAGGCGTGGGTGCTGGAGATGAAGCGGTCGGTGAGGACGAGCTCGCCGCGCGCCAGGGCAGGGATGATCTTTTGATGAACGAGCTGGGCGCGGCTGGCCATGTAGAGGAGCATCTCGGCGCGGACGTTCATCTCGTCGTGGACGGGGTCGAGGAGGATGGCGCGGATGCGCTCGCCGACTTCAGTGCCGCCGGGCTCGCGGACGTCGCAGACAACGACGCCGGCGGCGCGGGCGAGGTCGCAGAGTTTCTTGAACTGGGTGGATTTGCCGGAGCCGTCGGGGCCATCGAGGACGAGGAATTTGCCGCCGAGGTGCCTGAGCCAGGAGAGGTCGGCGGGCGCGACCGGCACGGGCGGCTGGGTCGCCGAGCCTTGTGCGGCGTTGTGCGCGCTGCTGGCGGCGGTGCGGGATGGTTCGGCTTTGGCCGGGGGCATCGGGGGAGTTTAGCGGGGATGGCTGGCGCGTCGAGATTCCGCGATTCGTTTGTCGTGACCGAAGTGATGCACGGGTTGTCTCGGAAGCCAACCCGTGGCACGTGTTGCGGCGAGAAAGCACCGAAGCCCGCGTGAGGAGGCGCGGGCTTCGGCGGTGATGAGATAAGAGACCGACTGGACGGCGATGTCAGGCGGGGCGGAACCGCATCTTGTGCGGCTTGTGCGCGTCGACGCGTCGCAGAACCGCGCTTCGTGCGCGCTGGGCGGCGCGGGCGATGGCGGCGTAGAGGTCGTCGGCGTGTTCCTCGATGACCACGGGTGTGGCGTTGTGGAGGTTCACGGCGATGTGGCAGCGCATGTCGCGCCCGCCCTTGGGGCCGTTGATGTCCGAGAGCGTCACGCCCACGGCGCGGATGGTGCCCGTGAAGCGCTTGAGCGTGGCCCCGAGGCGTGAGGCGACGAAAGTCGCGACGGCGTCGCTGAGGGGGAGGTTCGTGGCACGGACGTCGATCTGCATGGCTCGGCTCCTTCTGCGGGTGACCCGCGGCGGTTTGCTTGGCGAGGGTGGTCCGCATCCCCACAAGTGGGATATGGCCCGGCCCGCGCCGACCGATCAGACATTGCACCACTTGTTCGTCGCCGGCGCGGCGGTGGCCTGTCCGGGTGGTGTCAATCTCGGACAGGGTGTTGGCTCAATCCTGGGGTTCTCTCGGGTCGATATCTGGGACATGCTCGATCGACGGGACATCGTGGATATCCGGGGTATTGGTACGCCCCCAGGGCCTGGGGAATCGGTGCGCGGCGGGGACGACGTAGCGGCGGGGATGGAGACCGATTCGGGCGGGAAGAGCCGCGCATTCCTCGGGGTGTGGTTCCGCTGCTGCCACGTGTACGGGCGGATGTACAAGACCGACGACGGGACGCGGTATCTGGGTAGCTGCCCGAAGTGCGGGGCGTCGGTGAAGGCGCGGGTGGGGGAGGGTGGGACGTCGCGGCGGATCTTTGAGGCGGGGTAGGTGGGGAAGGCACGGAGGCACGAAGGCACGGAGGCGGCAGACTGGCGCCGCCTTCCCACTGCGTGCCTTCGTGCCTTCTTGCCTCCGTGCCTTCCTAGCATGCCCCCATGTCACGGATGACCGGAACGACGTACGAGTTTGGGCGGCGCACCGGGGTGTGCCGTGTTTCGGGCCGGGCGATTGCGCCGGGCGAGACGTACATCGCGGCGCTGATTGAGAAGACTGCTGAGGAGGGCGAGGGGCTGGACCGCGCGGACTTCACGCTGGAGGCGTGGGAATCCAGCGCGCGGCCGTCGCGCCTGTTCGCGTTCTGGCGGGCGACGCTGGATTCGGAGGACTCGAACAAGCCGACGCTGATCGACGACGAGTCGCTGCTGGGGCTGTTCGAGCAGCTGGAGGGGGCGAGCGAGCCGAAGCGGCTGGCGTTCCGGTATGTGCTGGCGCTGCTGCTGGTGCGCAAGCGGCTGCTGGTCTTGGCGGGCGAGAAGAAGGGGTTGCTGCTGGTGCAGGAAAAACTGACGGGCGTGGGTTCGGTGGCGGCGCAGGCGAAGGCGCCGGTGATGGAGGTGGTTGATCCGGGGCTGGATGCCGCGGCGATCGCGGAGGTGACCGAGCAGCTCGAGTCCGTCATCCGGGTGGGCGCGTGAGCGGCGCGCGGGCGAAGGTGCTGGTGGCGGCGCTGCTGGTGGGGGGCGTGGCGGCAATGCCGGGGTGCAAGACGCCGCAGTCGAATCCGCCGCTGGCGCAGGTGAAGCGGCCCGTGCCGAAGTTCGAGGAGGTCGCGGCGTCGGTGAACACGCGGGTGAAGGACTTGCAGCGCGTGTGGGCGCGGGCGGTCACGAGTTTCACCTACACCGACGGCGAGGGGACCAAGCGCACCGAGCAGGGGGAAGGGTTCTTCCAGCTCTTGCAGCCGTCGCGGTTTGCGCTGGACATCGGCAAGGTGGGCGAGGTGATCGTGTGGGCCGGGTGCGACGACAAGCGGTACTGGCTGATCCGGCGCGGCGACGAGAAGACGGCGACGGTGGGTCGGCACGACGGCGTGGGCGCGGACCGGCTGCTCGAGGAGGGACTCCCCGCGACGCCGCTGAACCTGATTGATCTCGCCGGGGTGACGGCGGTCGCGACGCCGAAGGCCGGGACCACCGGCGCGAAAGCGCCGAGCGTGGGATGGACGTACGACGGGTTCTGGACGCTCGAGGAGCCGCGGCCGTACGGCACGCTGTACCGCGAGATCGACCCGCGCACCGGCGAGCCTCGGCGTGTGGTCATGCGTTCGGCGGGGAAAGACCGCGTGGCGTCGGAGCTTGAGAATCACGTGTTCATGGAGCTGGCGAACACGAGCGATTGGCCGCGGATGCCCACGCGGATGACGATCACGGACCTGGCGACGGGGAACACGATCACGATCGGGCTGGAGGGGATGAGCGACGGCATCCGCGGGAGGCGCCCGGGGAACGAGCGGCTCAAGCCTGCGGTGTTTGACTTTGAGGGTCTGTGTAAGGCGCTGGGGGTGGAGAAGATCGAGGACGTCGATGCGGCGGCGGTGCCGGCGCGGCGTGCGCCTGTGGGGGCGGGGGATGAGCCGAAGCCAAGCGGGGCGAAGGTGGTGCCGCCTGCGGTGCCGGCTTCGGTGGGGAAGGATGAGGGGAAGAAGACTGCGCGATAGGGTGAATCCGAGCGCCCGTTACACGGGCTCGCGGGATTTGTGGCGGCGATCCAGCCGCTGCGCGGCTGGCAACCATCGAGTACCCGCTTCGCGGGTGCTGCGGCGGTCGTGGCGGGGTTCTGCTACCCTTGTGCCCCCATTTCCGAGCCTTTCTCGGTGGGCCCGCACGCCATTTTCCAACGAGCCGCCATGACTCTCGCCAGCAACACCGCCCACTGCGTCAACCTCCCCCGCAACACCAACCAGGCGCTGGGCATCGGCCAGTTCGCCGTGGACTTTATGAGTGGGAAGTTCGGTTCGGGCCCGGCGGAGTCGGTGCTGAAGCGGACGGAGATGTTCCACACCGACGCGGTGCTGTGCGGCGTGTCGGCTTTGGCACTCGGCACCAACGCGCCGACGCTGCTGCGCACCGAGGCGATGGAGTACCCGGTGGCGAACCCCGAGAAGGGCGCGAGCGTGTTCGGCTCGACGGCCCGCGTGGCCCCGGAGAAGGCGATCGCGGCGAACTCCGCCGCCGTGCGCGAGTGGGACAGCAACGGGACGAACTTCGGTTACAACCCGGCGCTCAATCACACGGCGGGCGAGTTCGGGCACAACGACTTCTACCCGGTCGTCATCGCGGCGTGCCAGCAGCGCGGGCTCGACGGCGCGACGGCGCTGAAGGCGATGGTGCTGCTGGACGAGATCCGCGGGCGCCTCGCCGAGGTGTTCAGCCTCAAGACCTACAAGATCGACCATGTCGTCCACGGGGCCATCGGCTCGGCGGCGACGTACGGGGCGCTGATGGGCGCGACGCCCGAGCAGATCGAGCACGCCATCGGCATGGTGGTGGCGCACCACATCCCGTGGCGTGCGATCCGCGCCGGCAAGCAGTTGTCGGACTCGAAGGGGTCGTCGGCGGCGATCAGCACCGAGGCCGCGGTCCTGTGCATGAAGCGGGCGATGCGGGGGTTCATCGGGCCCAAGGACATTTTCCGCAACCCCGAGAGCATGTTCCGTCAGTTCATGAAGACGAGCGGCGATTCGCCGTTTGACCTCGTGCTGAGCCACAGTGGCGACGACTTCGCGATCATGGGGATGCACTTCAAGCTGGGCTTGTACGAGCACCAGTCGGCGGGGGCGCTGCAGGGCCTGATCAACCTGATCAACAAGTCGCCCGACCTGCTGCAGGACGGTGGCGCGGCGATCAAGTCGATCAAGATCGTGGCGTACGAGCCGGCGTTCGGCATCATCGGCGACCCAGCCAAGCGCGACCCCAAGACGCGCCAGTCGGCCGACCACTCGATGGTGTACATCGTGTCCACCATGCTGCGGAAGGCCATCGAGCAGTTCGCCAAGCACCCCGAGCGTTTCGGGGCCGCGCCCAACGCCGGGCATTCGAGCCTGCTCGTCCCCGCGCCCTCGAGCGACACGCTTTGGAAGATGCTGATGCTCAGCCCCTACGACTACGACAAGGCGGCCATCTTCAACCCCGTCACGCGCGGGCTGATGGAGAAGATCGCCTTCGAGCACGGCGGGCCCTCGTACGACGCGAAGTACCCCGACGGCATCCCGACGTCGATGGTCATCACGGGCAGCGACGGGCGGACGCACGACAGCGGGCTGGTGATGTACCCCTCCGGTCACGCTCGCAACGAGACGGCCGACTTGCTGGGCATTCTCGACCACAAGTTCCGCCTGCTGGGTGGGCTGGCGGGTGACAGCGAAAAGATGCTGACGAAACTGCGGAACTTGGGCGCGAAGCCTGCCGCGGAGATCACTTCGCTGTACGACTTCCCGATCGAATCGAAGAAGTACGAGGAGTGAGCTGGGGTTCACCACGCAGACGCGAATTGTGCGGCGATGCTCTCGGGCTCGTGTTCCGCGCGAACGGTGCCGGGTATTCGAAAGCGATGTTCGATCGACAGACCGTGTCTGGAAGAATGTGCGTCGAGGTGGTGTGAGTCAATGCTCGCCTCGACGAGTTGCGACCTGCAGTTGTCAGTTGAACCTTGGGGGCTGATGGCTGGTCGGCGTGGTCAGTTGAGCGTGATCTCGACCCGCGCCGGCAGCGTACGCACCGTCACATGGCCGGGGCCGGACTCTTCGGCGGGCTTGCCGTTGATGGTCGCCGACTTGATCCCGCCTAGGGCCATGGGCATCACCACCAGCCCACCCGGCGGCACCTTGATGGTGCCAGCCTCAATATCGAAGGTGATCGTCTTGCCGGTCATCGAGGCCTTGTAAGACAAGACGCCGTGCTCGGTCGGGAACCCGCCGACGGTCACGCCCTGCGCGTCCGCCAGCCAATCCGGCTTCAGCCCCGCGCCGATCACCAGCGCGTGGTCCCGCTCGCGCTCGTACACGCACAGGTTCCGCACCGCCTTCACATAGTCCGAGCCCACCCAGGTGTGCGGCATGTCGCCGACGAACTTGCCCGTCTTCTTGTCCTTGTAGCCGATCTCGGCCCACATGCGCCAGCCGACGCTGGCCCGCTCCTCGAGCATCCAGTCCAGCACCTCGTGGGCCTGGTCGGGGCGTCCCAGCATCAGCAGCGCGCTGGCATTTCTCATCTCATACGGCGTGTAGTCGCGCCACTCGATCTTCCCGTCGCGCCGATCGCGGAAGCGCTGGATGTAGCGGTCGAAGGTGACCCGGAGCGAATCGGCGAGCGGGCCATCGCCGACGCCGCCGGGAAAGATCGCCGCGGCGGTGGACGTCGGGTCCTCGTCGCCCAGTTCGGCGCAGCCGGGGACGTACGGCACATTCTTGATCTTCTGCGCCAGGCGGATCGAGTCGGTCAGCGTGCGGGCGAAGTCATCACGCAGCGCCGCCCACTTCGCGGCGGTCGCGTTCTCGCCGAGCTTCTCCGCGATGTACACGGCGTCCGTCAGCCCGCGCAGCGTGAAGAAGCCGTCCCAGTACGAGTGCATCGGCTTGGCCGAGTAGCCCTCGTGGCTGATGGATTCGGGCATCAGGCCGTACTTCACGCGCGTCTCGGGTGGGGCGCTCGGGTCCGCGTACTCGGCGGTCATCCGCGTGGCCCGGAGTTTCTCGATGTACCCCACGGCGGCGGCCACATTGCCCCAGTGCCGCTTCAGCAGGTCGTCGTCGTGGGTGAAGCGGTGGTATGTGGCGACGCCGTAGATGTACTGGCCGTGGGAATCATGCTCGGGCACGGGGTCGGGCCCGCGCTGATCGACGCAGCAGGGGA
>CAYZFW010000077.1:0-7297 GCA_964477615.1 uncultured Phycisphaeraceae bacterium
GACACATCCAGCCGCAGCATCACCCCTTCGCCGCCGCGCCCGCAGCACGCCGCGGCGGTGCGGAACGTCTCGACCGCCCGCGCCACCTCGGCCCGGGCATCCCGCACGGGCTTGCCCGCTTCGGCGATGATCGTTTGGGCGAACTCGTTCGCGCGCTGCTCGATCCCCTCCGCCGCACGCGTGAGAGCCTCAATCCGCCTGTGCATCGGCGTGCTTGCGCATCCGACTCTCGCGGCGTGTGCAGCCGCAATCGCCTGATCGATCTGTTCACGCGAAGCCAGCCCGGCCGAGAACGCCGGCCTTCCCGTGTACCGATCCGGCACGCGCAGCACACCGCCCGCGCCCGTCGCGCGGGCTCCCCCAAGGAACAGCGGCATCACGTTGGCATCGCTCACGCGGGGAATGTACCACCCCGCGCCGATGCCCCGCCCGCGCCATCGCCCGGGTCACTTCAGGTTGATCGTGTACGTCTGCCCGTCCGCGCTGGTGAAAGTGACGGTCCGTGCCGCGGCGTCGATGGAGTCAATCGTCCACCCGTCGCCGATCTCGTCTCCGACGGAGCGCATCTTGCCGCCGATGAGCGCCCGGGCCGCGCCGTCGCTGCCGCGCATGATCATCTTGACCGCGACTTCCGGCTTCGAGACCGGCTTGGGCACCTCTACCGGTGCGGGGGACTCGACCTCAGCCGGTGCTTCGGCCACAGGCTCGGGCCGGAACGGCGTCGCCGAGACCGCGGCGCCCGACAACGCCGACGCCCGGTCCATCGCCAGCTTCTGCCTTGGGCTCAGCGTGCGAGCCTTCAGCCCGGCTTCCACCGCCGCGGGGCCGGCGTCCGGATTCTCACCAAGAGCGAGCGTCAGCCCTGGGCCGGTCCCGATGACGTGGGAGCCGAGCCCCACGAGCACCAGCGGTGCCACCACCGCGCCCACGGCCATCAGGTTGTACCGCGTCAGGTCTTTCCGGCTCATTGTGTCACCTCCGCCGCGACCACCTTGGGCATCGAGAACGCGAAGTGCACGGTCGAGATGGTCGCGCGCACCCGGTCTTCAGTTTCGCTGTCGGGGGCGATCCGCACGCTGTCCACGCGCGTGTACCCCAGGTTCCGCTCAAGCCCCTCGATGAACTTTGTCATCCCCGCGTACGAGCCGGTCGCGTCGATGGTGAAGCCCAGCACCGCGTCGGGCTTCACACTCGCCGTCGCCGCTTGATCCGGCGCGGACGGGTCGGTCGTCGCTCGGGGCGGGTCCTTTGAAAGGGCCGAAAGCGCCTCCCGCGGCTGCGTGCGTTGCAGACGCACACCCGCCGTGGCCGCGAGCTCTTCCATCCGGGCGTTCAGCGTGGCGGCGTCGCGTGCCGGCTCGCTGCGTTCCCGCATCGTCGACAGTTTCGCCTCGATCTCCGCCCGTTCTCTCGACAGTTCGGGCATCCGCTGCGCGTACTCGCCGGCGTGGCGCGCCAGCATCTCCGCCTTCTCGAGCTGCGACATCGCGTCCTCGCGCGCCGCGCGGAGCGGATCGAGCACCCCCATCGAGATGCCCGCCAGCACCGCCCCGCCGATCACGACCTGGGCCATCAGCCCGCGTGGGTTCGTGCTCACTGCGTCACCTCCTTGGCTTCCGAGGCGGACCCGCTGGCGGTCGCCGCTTGGTTCGTGCTCTTGCCGATGTCGAGCAGCGGCAGACGCATCAGCGTCACGCCGACCTGGAACTCGACGTTGTCGCTCTCGCCCGTCCCGCGCTGCGTGGCCCCCAGCGTGGCGGAGGTGACCAGGGGGGACTTCTCGACACCGCCGACGAACGCCCCAATATCCGGGCGCACTCCGATCTGGGCCTTCATCACGCCGCGAACCTCGCACTTCACCTGCTCGCCCTCGGCGCTCATGGAGATGTCACGCAGCTTGGCGTTCGCCGGGGTGAGGGAGGCGAGTTCCGCCATCCACGCCGACCAGGGCGCCGAGTCGCCCACCGCACGGTCGATGGATCGCTTCAGTGCGGCCAGCGCCGCGTCGCGCGCGGTCAGTTTCTCCTTGCCTTCCATGAACTCGCGGGCCTCGCGTGTTGTGCCTTCGAGCGCGGCGATCTTCTCGCGGAGTTCGTTGGTGTGCATCCATGTCGTGGCGCCTTCGACGCCCGCGTACACAAGAGAGCACGCCACGCCCGCCAGCAGCGCCGCGCGGACACGCCGCACGCCCTGGGTGAGTGCCGAGCCGTACGGCAGCAGGTTCACACCAAGACGCGTTGCCTGCGTCCCCGCCTCTTCCAGATCCGTCCGGTGCTCGCCCGGGCAGCGCGGCAGCGCCGCCGTCAGGTTCAACTGTGCCGCCAGCATCGCCCCGAGCTTCGGGACCTCCGAACCCGGCCCGACGACAACAAGCCGCGCCCCGGCCCGCTCCGCTTCCTCAAGCCCGAAGCGCAGCGATTGACGCATCTCGACGATCGCCCGCTGTAGAACAGGCTGGAGCAAGGGCAAAGCCGCGGCCCCCGTCAGCCCGCGCTGCTCGTCGATCACCGCGTCGCGCTCCGGCACGCCCACGCGGAACAGCAGGCTCCGCGCGTCGTACGCCGAGAGACGCACCTCGGTCGTCCCACCCTCGGCGGTCCCCACTGGACGAACCGTCATCGGCATCGTCAGGGCCTGCGTCAGCGTCCCGACATCGAGGCTCACATGGCGAACCAGTTTCAGCCGCCCGCCCACGCTCGCCGCGAGCTGCGAGCGGTGCTCGCCCACGCGCAGCATCACCGTCGCGCCGTCATGCTCGCTCGAAGTCACCTGTTCCACCAGCGTCCGCGTGTGCGCCGCGGCGATGGGCGCAATGGCCCGAACCCGCAGACCGGCACGCTCAAGGAGCGAGGTGAACGCACCCGCGCCCGCATCGGTGTCGGCGCAGATCAGCCGGTGCGTGTGTCGCGCCGCGCCGGCTGCGCCGCTGGGGTCCACCGCGATCACGCAGTGATCGTGCGGGTTCTCGCCCAATTCAAACCCCGCGGCCTCGCCCAGGGCCAGGAGCGCCGCCTCGGACGAGGCACGCCCGCTCCCGGGGCACGAGAAGACCTCGGTGACGGCGGTGGGCGAGTGGTAGAACCCCACCGCTTCCATCGATTTCACCGAAACGCCGAGCGCCGCCACCGCCTCGCGCAGCGGCGCGTCGAGCAGATGCAGCCCCTCTTTCCACGCCGCCTCCCAGTGTGATTCATCAAACAGCACCGTGTGCACAGGCGAGAGCGTCCCCTTCGCTCCGCCACGCCACACCCCCGCCTGCAGGCGTCCCGGCCCGATCTCAACCAGCAGCATCGCTCGCGTCACGGTTCGGCTCTCACAGTCCAAGGGTTGGGAGCCCGGGCTCGAATCCGGCCCGGGCACGCCACGGCACACACGGGGCGCACGGCGCCCCACCCCAGTTCTCGGCCAAAAACCACCACCCCTTTCGAGGCAACCGGTCCAACGTGCCAATAACCACCCACACCACCCACCGAAACCAAGCAAAAAAGAAAAACGCCCGCCAAAGGCGAGCGTCAACTCTTCCTAGTGCCTAGTGCCTCGTGCGTTCCCCCTCAGTTCATCGCCAGCACGACGATCTCGACGCGCCGGCTGGACTTCTTGTCGCCGCGGGGCTTGCTGCTGCCCATGCCGACGACGCTCATCCGACCGGCGGAGACGCCCTTGCCGGCGAGGTAATCAGCCACCGCCTGGGCGCGGGCCTGGCTGAGGTTCTCATTGCTGCCCCACTTGGCCTTGCTCTTCTTCAGCGGGTCGGAGTCGGTGTGGCCTTCGACGCGGATGGGGTGCCCGCTGTACTGGCCGTTGAGCTGGCTGGCGATGCGGTTGAGCTCGCCGCGGGCGTCGGATTTGATGGTCGCCGAGCCGGGAGCGAAGAGGGTGTCACCCGCGACGGTGAGGATGGTCGAGCCGCCGCCGCCCGACCGGGTGCCGCTGCCGCCCCCGTTGCCCCACGTCGCACCGGCGGGTGCGGCCTGGAGCGAAGTAACCTGCGACTGCAGGCCGCGCTTCTCGTTGTCGCAGTTGTCCAGCGCTGCCTGCTGCTGGTCGACGCGGTTGCGCAGTTCCTGGTTCTCCATCTTGGCGGAGTCGAGTTCCGCCTGCATGGCCTTCTGCTTGTCGTTGCAGCCGACGAGAGTGAGGCAAGACGCGGCAATGGCGATCGCGCCGAGGCGACGCAGCGAGTTGAGATTCTTCAGCATGTTCGAGATCCTCCGTGACGGGTGGGTATGGGTGCGTGTGTTCGGGGCCGCGCGCCTGCGCGGGTGAATTCGATATCGGACGCAGCGATGGAGAAGCGGATGACCCGGGCCGACCACAACATCTCGTGGCCAAAGCCCGGTTCGGACGGAGAGCGCCACACCATCCGGTATGGGCGCACCCCACCCCTCCAACGACGCGGAATACCACAAGAATCGGGCCGTTTTGTCAAGCCCCTGCAACGATTTTCCGCGATTCGTTCACGATTTTCCCGGGCCTCAGCCTCAGGGCAGATCCACAGGCCGCCCCATCAGCGCCGTCAGCCCCATCTCGACCACCGGTTTCAGGAACATCACCAGCACCGTCGCCCCCGCCAAGTGGGGGCCGTAGGGAAGCGCCGTTCCCTGCCGACCGAACAGGCTCCCGGCGACCATCCCCAGAATCGCCCATCCCAGGCCCAGGAAGGGGGCCACAAAGAAGGCCAGGGTCGGGTCGATCCACCCCAGCACCGCGCCCACCCCCGCCATCAGATGGACGTCGCCCAGCCCCATGGCCTCCTTGCCGAAGGCCAACGACCCCAGGATCCGGATGGCCCACACCAACCCGCCGCCGACCAGCAGCCCCATCAGGCTCCCCCCCAGCGCCCCCAACCACAGCGGCGGGGCCTCCATCCACACCCCCAGCGCCGTGCCCGGCACCAGCAGGTACGCCAGCCACGCCAGCAGCCCGGCGGGCGCGAGGAACGCCAGTTCACGGATCATCTCACGCCGGGCGTGGGGGTACTGCACCCACACCGGGTCGCTCGAGGTCTCTCCGCCGTCGGGGTCCTTCACCATCCGGCGCAGCAGCATTCCAACCAGCAGGCCGACAGCCATGCCCGCCGCCATGCCCTGCAGCGGCTTGTCGAACTTCAGACCGGTGCTGAACCCGAGGAACATCCCAGCGATGGCCGGCCCGGTGAGGAAGAGCGTCCGCAGCAACACATAGCGAAGCGGCAGAGCGCTCGGGGTCGGTTGCGCGGGGGCCGCCGATTCAGAAGCATCTTTTGCAGGCGCGGGCGCGTGGTGTTTCTCCCAGGCCTCGTAGTCAGCGAAACTGCGCTTCAGCCACCCCTTGGCCAGCAGCACGTTCGAGATGACCAGCCCTGCGACGGCCGCCAAAGCCGCGGCCAGCCAGCCGCCCGAGACCGTCGGGATGCACCACTCGTGCGCGCTATCGCGTAGCCCCCCGGCCCGCCCCATCGAGAGCACGAGCGCATGCAGCGGGTGGACCACCAGGGCGAGGCCGCCCATCAGCCACGGGATGGCCAGCGGGATGGTGAAGGTGCGGGCGTCGATCAGTGTGATCGCCACGAGCGACGCGAGCATGACGCACACCAACAGCGCCATCGGCCACGTGGCGAGCAGCCCGTCCTGCGCCCACCCGGGGCCCCACCACGCGGGATCGAGCCCCAGCACGTTGGGACGCATGAACCACAGGATGTAAACCAGCGAGAAGAGCACCGCCGTGAGGGCCTCGACGATGGGGTACTCCGCCGAGACGGGCGAGCGGCAGAACCGGCACCGCCCCCGCAGCAGCAGCCAACCGAGGATGGGCACGTTCTCGCGCCATGTGAGCGTGGTCCCGCACGACGGGCACGCCGACGCGGGGCGGACGAGGTTCATGCCCCGAGGCAACCGGTACACCACCACATTGAGAAAACTCCCGACGATGGCCCCGAAGGCAAACACGAACACCAGCCCGTTGAGGGCCATCGCCCACTGCGCGATGACCAGCCCCGACGTATCCACGGGCGGCAACCGCCGACCGGTGATCTGAGACAGGATGGTGCAGGCGGTCTCCATGCGGCGTGCGGCGGAACCAAGCGTATCGGCTCAATGGCGGCCAGACGAAAACAGCCCGCGAGGGCGGGCTGTTGGCGGGCTGTTTCAGGGCTCGGGGCTCTCAGCGGCTCAATCCAGCCCGAGCTGCTTGATGACGCTGAACACCAGCGCGATGTGCGCGGCGAACTCCTCCTCCGTCAGATTCGACACAAACGCCCCGTACGCCTCGGCGGAGGTGAAGCCCAAGGCCGCGAGGACGGGGCCGGGGGGTGTTGGGCCTTGCTGCTGCGTCGATGCGTCGCCTCCGTCTCCTTCGAGCGCACCGGCGTGCTGGGCGGCGTGCGGCGTGCTGACGGCGTTGGCCAGCTGGCGGGCTGAAAGGGGCTGGCCGGGACGAGACGAGGAGCAGGGGGTGCCGAAATCGCCGAGGAAGTTGGTGAGGTCGGCGGTGTTGATGGCCCAGTCGCCATTGAGGTCGGCACGATGCCCGCAGGTCGTGGACGAGATGTTGGTTCCGAACGCACCAAGAATCACCTGAAGGTCCTCGGTATTGCGCTGCCCGTCCCGGTTGAAATCGCCCGGGCAGGGATCAACAACGGTGAATCGGTAGTGGTTGGTTCCGCTGACCGGTCCCAGGATGGTGGACTGATTGACGTCGTATGACGACATCGCCGACTTGGGCCGTACTTCGTAGTCACCGGGTCGGAAGTTGCGGAAGGTCGGTAGCGTGATATCAACATTGCTGCGGATCTGAGTCCCAGCGAATCCTGCCAGCCTGCTGTGGTCAAAGCAGTTGGTGAGGTCGCGGGAGTACGCGGTTCCCGAAGCCGAGCCGGCCGGTCGCTGCCATACCTCGACGCCGAGGTTCCCGGTGTAGTTCACATAGCCCTTGAACCGCACCGCCACGGTGTCATCGGTGGCAGACTGGACCGATCCCGGTGCAGGCTCACAGGTCTCGGGGTACGCGTTGTAGGGCACAACGCCGACAATCCCCCCGCCGATTTGTGCCGGAGTCTGCGTGTAAAGCGGCGACTGGAGCGTGGTCTCGCTGCCGGTCTGATAGCCGACCCTGACAGGGGCGTTCCATTCGGCCTGTGAAGTGTTGAAAGCGTTCAGAACAACGCGGCCTTTGAGGCCGCTGGGACCGAAGCGGAGTTCTCTCGGAACAGCGTTGGGGTATGCCGACGTGAACCGCTCGCCCAGAACGATTGATCCGGTGAAATCGCCTGTGGACCAGATGTAGGAATCGGTGGTGGCGGTGTCGCCGAGGCGGTTAC
>CAYZFW010000077.1:7307-8439 GCA_964477615.1 uncultured Phycisphaeraceae bacterium
TACTGCGGATCACACCGGTGATCTTGCCGGACTGGGATTCCTCGCCGCCGACTTTGATCTGGTTGATATAGGGAACGAACTGGGAAGAGAAGGTGGAGCCGCCCGGCCCGAGAATGTCGGCGTTGAGCTCGCCCGCCTCGATGCGGTCGATGAAGCCGCCGACACGCACGACATCTGGTCCAGCGATCTCGTTTCCTTCGAGGTCGACGGTCGTGAAGTTGCCGAGTTGACCGCCGACGGAGAGGAGGCCGATGCTGCTCTGTGGGCCGGATGCAGCGGAAAGAAGCGACATGCTGCCCGTCACATTGCCGTTCACGCGAAGATCGACGATCAACGGAGAAATATCGCCCGACGGCCGCATGATAGCGCTATTCAAATTGCCTGAGATGATTGCGTTTTGGAGGCTGCTGAGCTCAATGAAATTTACCGAACCGTTCACCCGGAGACGACGAATATTGATTCTGCCAGCATTCTGCAGGGTGCCGTTCCCGTCCCGCCCCATGTCGATGGATCGGATTTCGGCGGGCGCTGGATCGCCCGGGGCTACCGAGATGAACAGGTTGACAGTCGAGCCGATCTTCTTGTTTCCCACGACAAGCTGACAGATCTTGTCACCTTCAGCCACCTGTACGAACACATCGCTGGAGTCTGCATCGCCCACATCGTTGCGCAGAATAGAGATGTTCCAGTAAGTCGTGCCGCAGATGGTATTCGTCGAGGGTGGCGGACAAGTCCAGTTGGCGGCGGGCCCAGGACAGGTTACCTGAGGCATGCCTCGCGCATGGAGAGCGAGGGTAGCGAGGCCAGCAACTGCGGCGAGGGTCTTCATCGTCGGGGTCTCCTTGAACGAGTGACGAAGTTGAGACCCGCGATCAGGATCGCGGTTCCCGGGTTTGGATCTGGAATTGCTGAAACAAGCCTGAGTCCACCGAAGCCACTTCGGGGTTGATTGGAAAACGGTATGGCAGTACCGTGATCCCAATAGTCCCAGCCGGGGTCGCCAACTCTGCTCCCCTTTAGCAATCGCTCGGTCGGGAGCTGTCCCGATGTCGCCGGCGCTTCCTCAAGCCACTCCGAATACCCCCCCGACAAATCCCAAAGCCCCCACGGCGACATCACATCCGCATACGCC
>CAYZFW010000078.1:0-8426 GCA_964477615.1 uncultured Phycisphaeraceae bacterium
CTCGACCACTTGACCACTTGACCACTTGACCACTTGACCACTTCCCCGATCACCCTTCGACCATGATCTCAAACCCGCCGTAGGCCATGCGGGACATCTCGAAGGGCATGTTGCTGGGGTCGCACATGCTCTGGGCCTCGGGGTCGCTCATGAGCTTCTTGTTCACCCGGTCGCGGTGCGCCTTATTCTTGTAGACGATCCACGACACCACCACGGTCTCCCCGGCCTTCGCGCCCGCGATCTTGGGGAACACCATGCAGGGCATCCCCTTGGGCTTGAGGTCATCGCCGACGCACTCGCGGTACTCGAGCGCCCCGAGCTTGATCCACAGCTTCGCCGCCTTCTTGGCCAGCGCCTTGTATGCGGGGAGCTTCTTTTTGGATACGGGGAGAACGAAGCAGTCGGCGTAGGCCATTGGGATCTCCAGGGGGGAGTGGGGGCAGGGAAGCCAGCAGCCTAGCGAAACGCCGCGGTGGCCGAACCCGATTTCGGATGCCCTCGTGCCGATCCCGCCCGCCCAATTCCAATACCCGGAGTATCCCGGCCCTTCGAGTCGGTTATCGCCCCATCCCGTGGCCTCTCGTTCCCCCCACCCCTCCCATAACCACCTGATTTCACAGGCACTTATCGACCCGATCCCGCACGGGGGCGTTCCCTGATGTAGTCTTATGGGGTGGGGCTGAGGTCCGCCGATCCACCCGCGTGGGTGGTCGGTCACAACCAGGCCCCATGTGAGAGAGTGAGACAACCATCATGGCGTTGACCAAGCTTCGCGTGATCCCGGTGGGGAACACCCGTTCGGGTGTCATCGTGTCCGCCCTGCTCGCCCTCGGTGCCAACGGGGTGGCACTGGCCGAAGGGCCGACCGCACCAACTTCAGATAGCCAGAGTGTCTTCGTCGCCCGCTCGGGCAACCCGTTTGCCATCGATGCGGCCCAGCGCCTCACGTTCACCACCCGCGGCGTCACGCTGAACGAGCCGTCATGGGGCCCGAAGGCGGACGGCGAGGTCATCGGCCCCGCCGCGCTCGCCGCGGAGTTGGGCGGTCAGGACCTTCCCGATCGCGGCGCCTGCGATTTCACGAACACCTACAGCAGCGCCGACTTCGCCAACGGCGGATCGATCCTCGCACAGGCCGGTATGGCCCAGGGTGAATGGGCCGCGGTGCAGTTCGTGGTCCCCGCGGCGCACTTCCCTGTGCGCATCCGGCTGAGCGAGATTCTCTGGGCCACCCAGAACGCCACCAGCCCAACCACGACCAGCTACACCGTTCGCTGGTACTCGGGCAACCCGCAGACGGGCACCGCCATCGACGAGTTCACGTCCGACGGCGTGATCCTCCCCAACATCTCTTTGCCCATCGGCACCTCGGCCGTCAATGTGCAGGTGCTGATCGATGCGCAGGACCCCGAGCAGATCGTGATCCCCGCACCGCTCGACGGCTCGAACTCGTTCACCGTCGCGTTCCAGATCACGCAGCACAACAACCCGTCGCCCAACCCGTGCAGCGTCCCCACCCCCATCACCACCAATGCGTTCCCGACCACCGATACCAACGGGTTGTCCCAGCCCACTCGGAACTGGCTCTTCGGCGTGAACTGCGGGCCCTTCGGCTGCCCCGCCAACGGCGGCTGGGCCAGTTTCCAGAGCCTCCCCGGGTTCTGCCGCCCCTCGGGCGACTGGAACATCCGTGTCTCGTATGAACTGGTGAACTGCGGCCCCGCAACCGGCGCGTGCTGCTTCTCCTCCGGCGCCTGCCAGGACGGGCAGACGTCCTCCGGCTGCACCAACGCCGGCGGCACGTACCGCGGCGACAACTCACTGTGCTCAGGGGTCACCTGCCCCATCGCCACCCAGGCGTGCTGCTTCGTGTCTTCGCAGTCGTGCCTCGACCTTTCCCCCTCGAACTGCACCGGTTTCGGCGGCACGCTCGGCGGCGCGGGCACCTCGTGCGCCACCTTCGTTTGCTTCCCCATCGGCGCCTGCTGCCTCCCTAGTGGCAATTGCGTCAACGCCGTCAGCCCCGCCCAGTGCCAGTCTCAGGGCGGCAACTTCCGAGGCAACGCGACCACCTGCGCCAGCCAGAACTGCCCGCCGCCTCTCGGGGCGTGCTGCGGCGGCAACGGCTTCTGCGCCGAGTTCTCGCAGGCCAACTGCAACGCCGTGGGCGGCTCGTGGAAGGGTGCCCTCACCACCTGCGCCGACAACAACTCCAACGGCACCGCCGACGCGTGCGAAGCACCGTTGCCCTGCCCGGGTGATTTCAACGGCGACCGCGCCCGCAACACCGTTGACCTCACAATCTTCCTTTCTCGCTTCGGAACCTCCGGGACTCCGGGATTCCAGGGCGACATGAACTCCGACGGCGTCGTCAACACCATCGACCTGACGTTGTTCCTCGGGGTCTTCGGCGTCGCCTGCCCGTAACTCAGGGTTCTCCCTGAGCCGCTTCTCGGACCACCATCCGCCCACGCGCCACATCCGGCACGTGGGCGGTTTCCTTGTCAGGGGTATTTCGGAAGGCTGTTCCGGATTGGCTCTTCCCCGCCCGATGGGTTCGGGAAGCGCCGCGGCCCGCGTCTGGGCCGGCGGCGTCGTCAGGAGAGCCACAGACATGCGTTCAGAAGTGAGCCCCAATCCCGCGCCGGTGTCGTTCCACGTTCGCGTGATCGCCGCGCTTGCCGGCCTGGCATGGGCCGCGCCTTCGCTCATGGCCCAGGCCGCTGAGCCGGAACCCGAGCCGGCGGTGATCGCCGAAGTCGCGGAGATGGAGTTCCTGAGCGGGCCGCAGAATCTCCCAGGCCAGGGGCAGGGCGACCGGACTCGCCCCGGCGCGGAGCCGACGGCGGCACCCGAGAAGACCGAAGAACCCCGCGACTGGTTCGGGCACAAGCCCTACTGGGAGTGGTCCGGCGCGGCGGGCGATCTCGGCGGCGTGCGGACCGCCCTCGAAGAGTGGGGCGTCACGCTCGCCGGCTCGCACACGCTCGACCTCGTCGGTGCCTGGTCGGGCGGACGCGACCAGCGCGGCACGTCGGCTCGCCTCCTTGACATCAACGCCACCTTCGACTTCGAGAAGATCCTCAACATCAAGGGCGGCTCGGCGTTCGTCGACGTCCAGGTGAGCGGCGGCAACAGCCCATCCCGGCGCGTCGGCGACTTCCAGGGCACCAGCAACCTCGAAGCCGTCGAGAGCCTGTACTACGTCACGGAGCTGTGGTACCAGCAGTGGCTCTTCGACAACGTGCTCCGCATCAAGGCTGGCAAGATCGACGGGAACAAGGAGTTTGATTTCACAAGGGCCGGCGCCGAGTTCCTCAACACCGCCGCGGGCATCGACACCACCAACGCCATGCTGCCGTGCTACCCGGACAACGCGACGGCGGTGTTGGCGTTCCTCTACCCCACTGAGAACTGGTACATCGGCTTCGGCCTCTTTGACGGTGCCGCGAGCGACGGGGTCCTCACGGGCGGGCGCGGGCCGGCGACGTTCTTCTCAGACGATCGCGCCGACGGTCTGTTCTACACCGGCGAGACCGGCGTCACGTTCGACCTCGGGTTCATCAAGGACCTCCGCCTCGCCGCCGGCGTGTGGCACCACGACGACGACTTCGCGCAGTTTGACGGCGGCACGAGCGACGGGACGACCGGCTTTTATGTCCTTTCCGAGGGCACGCTCTGGCAGCGCAACCCGGACGACAAGGACGATGAACGCGGCCTCTCCGCATTCATCCGCTATGGGCACGCCGACGACGAGGTGTTCGCCTCGGGCAACAACCTGGGCGGCGGGTTGAAACTGCTCGGGACATTCGACGGGCGCGACACCGACTCCTGCGGCGTGTTCTGCGGCTGGGCCGACATGAGCGATGAGGACGCCGCGGGGTTCGAGAGTGACGAGACGGTCATCGAGATCTACTACCGGTGGAACGTGACGCCGTTCGTGCACATCGTGCCTGATCTGCAGTTCGTCTTCGATCCATCGGGGAGCGAGGACATCGGCGACGCGGTGGTCGGCTCTCTCCGAGTTTCAATTGACTTCTAATTTCCGCGGCTTCGCGTCGGTGGTACCGGGGTGACACGGGGCTTTGGCATCGCGTCCGGCACGGTGGAACTCTGTTCAAGAGGCAAACACATGCGGTGGAATGTTGGAACACAGGTGGCATCGTTGAGTCTGGCCGGGGTTCTCTTCACGGGCGTTGTGGCGTCGGTGGGGTACGTCCAGCTGGGCGTGCTCGCGGAAGCCTCGGAACAGATCCGCCTCACGAGCGAAGTGCTGAAGAACCATCAGGAAGGCGACATGATGCACGACGCGCTGCGCGCCGACGTGCTCGCCGCTCGGCTCGCGGCCACCCCTGAAGAGCGCCAGCAGGTGAGAGACGACCTGAGCGAACACACGGCGTGGTTCCTTACGGCGCTGAAGGCCAACAAAGACCTCGCCCCGGGCGGCAAGGTCGGCGAGGCGCTCGGCGAGGTTGGCCCCGCTCTGGACGCGTACATCGCCGCGGCTCAGACGCAGGTTGAGCTGGGGCTTTCGGATCCTGAAAAAGCCACCGGGCAGAGCGCCGCGTTCCAGACGGTGTTCGAGGAGCTCGAATCGAAGATGGAGCAGTTGAGCGACCGGATCCAGGCGGAGGCCGCGGATTCACAGCAGCGGGCCGCGAGCCTTGCGGCCAGCGCGCGAACGATCATGATCGGAGCAACCGGAGCCTCGCTGCTGGTGCTGGTGGGCACGGGCGTGTGGGTGTCGCGTCGGATCACACGCCCGCTGGGAGAGTGTGTCGCCCTCATGGAAGCGATTGCGCGGGGAGACCTGACGCGTCGTCTCACGCTCAATCGCACCGACGAGCTCGGTCGCATGGCCGACGCCGCCAACCACGCCTCCGACAGCATGAGCAGGCTCGTGTCATCGATCCGTGAAGCCTCGGGCGAGGTCGCGGCCGCCGCGACGCAGATCACCGCCTCGGCGGAGCAGATGGCCCGCAACGCCTCCGATCAGTCGGCGCAGGTCTCGCGGGTGGCGTCGGCGGTGGAAGAGATGTCCGCAACCGTGCGCGACGTCGCGACGCGCTCAAACGAGGTGGCCAACGACGCGCGGAGCGCGGGAGGGACCGCCGAGGAGGGGCGCACGGTCGTCAACCAGACCATCGAGGACATGGCCAGCATCAACGAGGCGGTCTCGGCGGGGACGGCGAGCGTGTCGGAACTGGGTCGCCAGAGCGAACAGATCGGTAAGGTGATCGACGTGATCACCGACATCGCGGACCAGACGAATCTGCTGGCACTCAACGCCGCGATCGAGGCGGCGCGGGCGGGCGAGCACGGGCGCGGCTTCGCGGTCGTTGCCGACGAGGTGCGCAAACTGGCCGACCGCACCGCGAAGGCGACGGGCGAGGTGAACGCCTCGATCCGCTCGATCCAGACGGAGACCTCGCAGGCCGTGGACCGGATGAACGCGGGGACGCAGCGCGTCCGCGCCGGCGTTGACCGCGCCTCGGGTGCCGGCGAGAGCCTCGGGCGGATCGTTCAGGGCACGCAGCGCGTCGCGGCGTCGGTGACCGCCATCGCGACCGCGGCCGAGGAGCAGTCCCGGGCCACCGAGGAGATCAGCAAGAGCATCGAGGCCATCTCCGCCGGCGCCGAGGAGTCGTCCCGGAGCAGCGCCGAGTCGGCCCACGCCGCCGCAGGGCTGTCGTCCCGCGCGGAGAAGCTGAACGAACTGGTGACGAGATTCAAGGTCGCGGCGTGACGCCCGCGGTCCGGATCAGCGAAGGACGGCGAGCGACGCTCAGGCGCTCTCGCCCCACTTGGGCTTCACGCCTGCCTTGAGCAGCCGCTCGCCCTCGTCGGCGGTCATCGAGCCCTCAGCGACGAACGCAGCGATGTCGCGACGCGATTTCTCGCGTTGGCCGTTCTTGATCGCGCCGGCGATGGTCGAGAAAACGATCGCAACCAGCCCAAGCAGCATGCCGCCCGAGACAGCAATGATCTTCACGATGTCATCGGACGTGGGATCGCTGATGGCGGCGAGAAGGTTCGGGAACATCGGGACCTCGGGCGTGTGCGGTGGTTTGCTGGCGGCGGCGCGGCCGACGTGACGAATCACTCGGCCGCGGCCACCGGAAGGTGGGGTCAGGTGAAGATTCCGTCAGCGGTTTCGGCTTTACGTTTGGGCGGCGCGGCCTTCAGAATACGTTCGGCCTCGTCGGCGGTCATGGAGCCTTCAGCGACATACGCCGCGAGTTCACGGCGCGACTGTTCGCGCTCTTTGCTCACGGTCGCGGCGCGGGCGGCGCTGGCGATGGTGTAGATGATCGGGATCAGCATGCCCATCCCGACGATGCAGAGCACGAAGATTTTCGAGTCCATTTCGGCGGCAAGGAAGGGCATCATGGGGTTGCTCCGCTGTATCGCGAGGGGATTGCTCGATCAAGATTCCGTCAGGCGGCGTCGTGGCTCGACTTGCCGGCCTTCATGAGGCGTTCGCCCTGCTCGGGGCTGAGTGAGCCCTCGGCGATGTACGCCGCGATCTCGCGCCGGGTCTTCTCGCGGGCGGTCGCTTTGACCATCGTCTTGACCGAGCTGAACACAATCCCGACGATGCAGATCGCCGCGATCATCGTGAGGGTCCAGTTGCGGGATGCGGCCTGGGTAAGTTCGACAAGTGCCTGGTCCACGGCGTCCTCCTTCGGGGAAGCGTCGGTGCGTATCCCATGATAGGGAATCCCCTGCCGGTTCTTTCACGCGAAATGAGCGGTTCCGGTGTCGCCCAGCGGAACGACGGTGGACCATCTCACGTCCACTTCCTCTCGGGCAATCCCCTTAGGCAATCACGTCGATCAGCCGACCCGACGCCGCCAGGACCCGGGAACGCGTGACCACCCGCAGCCGAACCGACTCGACCGACGGAGCCACCGGCATGCGATCCCCGATCCGCGGCACGTGCTCGGGAGCGCGCGATTCACAGGCCTTGAGCCGTTCGAGCCGCGACATCGGGGCCGCGTTCAAGGGCCTCGTTTCGGCAGTCGTTGTTTGGATTTTGTCCGGTTCCGGGATACAAACCGCCGGCGGCCAAAGCCGCAGCGGCGTCTCGCGGTTGGCCTTCCGCAGCCACGCCGCGTAATCGATGGCCAGCCCGTGATCTCGGCACGGCGCATCACAGGGGTAAGGGTCGCTCCGCCACGTGTCACAAACGACGCGGCGCACGATGCAGGCCGCCTCCCTCAGCGGCCCGCAATCCGCGCGGACGAGCACGCGCAGCACTTCGGCGCGCGCCACCGGCGATGACATCCATGTCTGGGGTTCCAATCGCACGCGAGACGGAGTGCCAAACCCGTGCCGCCGCCGCGATTCTGCGGCTGCCCATAACAACCACGCGCACGACAGACTGGGGCGGTGTGTTGCCCAGCAGCCGGTACATGCACGTTGTGGGCGCTCAACACGCGTTGATCCAGATCAACACAGGTCAGCGGGCCGGGCTCGCGCTTCTCGTATCACCCCGCCTATCTTCCGGCCCATGCTCACCAGCGAACTCGACTACCACCTGCCCGAAGGGCTGATCGCGACCCACCCCGTCGAACCGCGGGACGCGTGCCGTTTGCTGGTGGTCAGCCGCAGCGATCCGAGCGTGCTGGAGCACCGGACGTTCCGCGATCTGCCCGATTACCTGCGGCCGTCCGACCTGCTGGTGTTCAACACCTCCCGCGTGCTGCCCGCGAAGATCCAGGGCCAGCGCGCCGGCACTGGGGCGGCGGTCGAGGGGCTGTTCATCAAGGCGCACTCGCCGGGGCGGTGGGAACTGATGCTCAAGACTGGAACGAAACTCCGCGAAGGCACGGTGATCGAACTCGAGGACGCCCATGAGAACCCCACGCCCTTCGGTCTGCGGCTGGAGGGGCGGGCGGAAGACCGCTGGGTCGCCGCGGTGATCGATTCGGCGACGGGGGCGGGGGTCGATGCTCCGGAGGGCGAGGTGCTCGCGAGGGCGGGTTCGACACCGTTGCCACCCTACATCCGCCGGGCGAGGAAGGACGCGGGCGACACGACGGACGATGACCTCGACCGCGCGTGGTACCAGTGCGTGTACGCCGAGGGGAGTGAGGCGGCCGGGAGTGTCGCGGCCCCCACGGCGGGGCTGCACTTCACACCGGGACTGCTTGAGACACTCAAACAACGGGGCGTCGGTCGGGCCGATGTGCGCCTGCACGTGGGCATCGGCACCTTCAAGCCCGTGGAGGCCGAGCGGCTGGAGGACCACCCCATCCACCGCGAGTGGATCGACGTCCCCGCGGCGGCGATCACCGCGGCGCTCCGCACCCGTGCGGCAGGGAACCGGGTCTTCGCGGTGGGGACCACGGCGGTTCGGGCGCTGGAGAGCCTGCCCGAGCCACTGCCGGGCGACGTGGGATCGACCGGGTTCGCTGCAGAGA
>CAYZFW010000079.1:0-8396 GCA_964477615.1 uncultured Phycisphaeraceae bacterium
AGGCCTGGACGAAGGCCGAACACTTGATGAAATGGTTCGTGCCCAGGCCGTGGACGCTGGCGGCGTGCGAGATCGACGTGCGCCCCGGCGGGAAGTTCGTGACGGTGATGCGGTCGCCCGAGGGGCAGGAGCACCCGAGCGCCGGGTGCTACCTCGACGTGGTGCCAATGGAGCGGCTGGTTTTTACCGATGCCCTGAGGCCCGGCTACCGGCCCGCGGAAAGCCCGTTCATGACGGCGGTGGTCACGATGGTGCGGCACGGCTCGGGCACGCTCTACAAAGCCGCTGCGCTGCACAGCAGCGCTGCGGCACGGCTCAAGCACGAGGAGATGGGCTTCCACGGCGGGTGGAGCACCGCGCTCGAACAGATGGTGAAGCACATCCGCAACGTGCCCTTCTGAATGCCCGCAAGCCCGCGTTTGGCTCACCCACGAGTTCGAGACTGCGCCGCGTAAGGCGGGGTTTTTCCGTCGCTCAGCCACAGGTCGGCAAGGCTGCCGCAGAGGCGCGGCGGGAGCATGACGCGGACGAAGCCGCGGGCGATGGCGCGTCCGGACCAGATGCCCATCGACATCGCGTAGGCCATGAACAGGAACACGACGACGTGGAGCGGGAACCCCGCGAGGTCGGCGGCCATCCAATCGATCTGGCCGCCCCACTGCGAGGAGTCGTCGAGCTTGTCGATGTAGGCCCAGCAGGTGGAGAGGCCGAAGACGATGGGGATGATGACGAGTGCCTTCCAACGGCCCAGGCCCAGCAGCAGGACGCTGAAGATCACGCCGAAGAGGAACGCGACGGGGAGCGAGAGCACGAGCCACTTAAGGCCGGCCCAGTTGATGCCGGCTTCCCAGATGCTGGTCTTGGCGAGGACGGCCTTCGGTTCGCCCGATTGGGCCCAGTCGGATTCGCCATATCTTCTTAGCTGGTCTTCATCGATGACGATCTCAAGAGCTGCAACTGCGGGCGGGCTGCTGACCTCGGCGCTGTTCATGGCGACAGCTGGGTTGGGAGAGACGGCGGCACCCGAATCGTTGGCAGGGGCTGAGGGTCGCACTCGGTCCCCCGAAGAAACCGGTAGCGACGTATCAACAGGGATCGTGTTGGCCTCAGCGGAAAGCGATTCCGGCGCAGGGGTGGCTGGAGCCGAATCAAAGGGGCTGGCGACTGCTGCATTCTGGGGGGCTGCGATCGCCTGCGCTCGCTTCCACTTGATCTGCGATTCGCCGAGCTTCTCGGCCAGCGGCTCGACCATCGCGAGCACCGGCGGGATCGACACGCCCCAGCACGCCAGCGAGGCGCCGAAGGTGAGCACGGTCATGAGGAGCATCATCGCCACCGCGAGCACGCGGGCCCACCGCGACGCCCAGCGCCCAAGCAGGGGGTATTCCTGCATCGCGGCGGCGGTGCCGCATTCGGGGCAGCGGACCATCAGCATGTTGTAGTGCGGCTCGCGCACGACGGACTGGCCGACGAGGTTGAAGCCGCAGGCGATACAGAATCGGTCGCCCACGAGAAGACTCACGCGGCGGTCGCGGGCCTCGGAAGCGGGCGGGTCCGCGGCGTCGGTGGAGTGCTGGGCAGCGTTGTCGTTCATGCGGTCTGTCTCCACTTGCGGATGCGTCTGCGGATGCGCCAGCGCTGGCGGTGGATGAGGGCGCGGACGGTCGAGCGGGCCATCAGCGCCGGCGGCGTGAGGCCAAGCGCGATGAGAGCAAACGCGGTGCACCACGCGCCGATGTCGGCGGCGTCGAGCGCACTCTTGGCCAACAGACCCTTCCAGTGGGTCTCCTCGGGTGCCAGCCACAGGCCGATGATGGGCATGAGGACAAAGACAAACGCCCACGCCGCGTACATCCACGCGCCCCAGGCCGGGACGGTGATCCAGGCACGCCGGTGTCGGAGGAGGACGGTCAGGAAGACCGACGCGAGAAACGCGGAGAAGGACCATCCCGTCAACAGGAAGATGTTCTGTCCCTGGTCAAGCCAGTCGGCCCGCTGTGAGGAAGCCGTCGCCCCGTCTGACCCCGCCGACAAACCGAACAGGGCGAGCGGGCCGGGCATCGCGGCGTTGAGCCGGAGCGAGCGTGTCTCCTCGCTGAGTGTCGCGGTCGCGGAGAGCGTGAGGATGGTGAGCAAGCCAAACACCGCGACTCGGCCGATCACGCCAGCGACCGCCTTCACGCGCTTGCGGAGCCGGCGCCACGTCCGCCTCTCGTCGCCTTCCCAGCGCACACTCGGGGCGCAGCAAGACGGGCAGCGGATCATGGGCCATCCGTAGTGAGGCTCCCGCGCCGGCGCGATGAGGGCGAGGTCTTCGCCGCAGGAGGTGCAGAGGTGGGCGCGGGGCATGGAGAGAATGTAGGGAGTTTGGAAGAAACGGAAGATGGAAGGGCAGCATGCAATGCCGCCGCGGATCGCAGCGTCTGAAGCATGGCATTGGGAATGGCGGTGAGCGGATTGCAGCGAGACCCTTGACGCGGCGCCTGACGACCGGCACAATGAACTTGACTCGCTTGCGACCGTGCCTTCGGCGACGAGGTGAAACGGGTGGACACCAGCCTTCGCGCCATCCCCGACCGAACGAGCGGCGCGGTGAGGCGAGAGGCCACCTGCCGACGCACGGCATTGGTTCTCGGGCTGGTGGTGGCCGGGGTCGGGCTGGCGGTGCTCGCGTCGTGGCGCTCAGACGTGGAGTGGCCGCGTTCCATCGTGCCCGGTTGGGCGACGATGAAGCCGAACACCTCGCTGTCGATGCTGTGCTTGGGGACGGCGTTGACGTGTGTCGCGGCGGGTGGGGGGAAGCGGGTATGGACGTGGGCGGCGCGGCTGGCAGCATTGCCCGCGTTGGCGGTGGGTGTTTTGACGACGCTGTCCCATGCCGGTTTCGAGACGCCGGGCTTGGATACATTGCTCGCCACTCCCGGTCCCACGGTGTATCCATCGGGGCGGATGTCGCCGGTCACGTCGGTGCTCATCGCGCTGCTCTCTCTCGGGGTGCTGGTCTCAACTTCGGGGTCCCGCAGCGGACGGATTGTCGCATGGTTGCACAGGCTCTTCGCCGGAGCGGCGTGTGGTTTGGCGCTGGCATCGATCACCGGCTACATGTTCGGACCGGAGTCGCTCTATTCATCGCCCGGCTTCGAGACGATCGCGGTTCACTCGGCGTTCTGCGGCATAGCCGTGGCGGTGGGCCTGCTGTTTCTTCGCCCTGACCTTGAACCGCTGCGGTCGGTCCTCGCGGAGACCGCCGCCGGCGCGTGCATCCGCGCCGGAGTCCCATTGGCTCTGCTTGCACTCGTGGTTGTCCATGTTGTGGCCGCGGTGTTCTTCAGGCTGCGGCTTGCGAGCGATTCGGTGCTTTTCGGGCTCGAGCTCGTGGCACAGCTGGCCATCGTGGGCCTTGCGTTCGGGCTGTCGGCACGAGCGGTCGAGCGGTCGGCGGCGGCGGCGGACACGGCGAACGCCGCGGTGCGCCGCTCCGAAACGAAGTACCGGGCGATCTGGGACGCCGCGCCCGTGCTGGTGTGGGCGTGCGACGAGCGAGGACGCGGCGACTACTTCAATCAGGCGTGGATGAAGTTTGTGGGCTCCAGCCCGGAGTCGCAGATGGGAGAAGGCTGGACGACCGCCTTGCACCCTGATGACCGAGCGGCGTTCCTCGGAAAAGTGGGCGAACTCCACCGGAGTACCGACCGATTTCAGATGGAGTGCCGGGCTCGGCGTCATGACGGGGAGTGGCGGTGGCTGCTGATCTCGGCCGTTCGAACGGAAGGTCACGGCACCGAGGGGGTCGGAGCGAGAGGCTGCCTGGGAACGTGCATCGATATCACCGAATCGAGGCGCATGTCCGATCGGCAGTCGATGCTGATGCGCGAGCTTGACCACCGTGTGAAGAACAATCTCGCCGCCGTTGCGTCCGTGGCCGAGCTGACGTTTGTGGCATCGCCCGACTCGGACACCTTCAGGCACGCCTTCCAGGGGCGTTTGGCCGCGATGGGGCGGGCGCACAGTGCGCTCGCCGCGGGCCGCTGGACTGGCCTGAGCCTTGACGCGCTCGTGCGCACCGTGCTGAGACCGGTGATGGGTCTGGACTCGAACCCCGTCGTGATCGATGGGCCGCCGGTGAGTATCCCTCAACAGGGCGTGCCGGCGCTGGCGATGGCGCTGCACGAACTCACCACCAACGCACAGAAGTACGGCGCGCTCTCTGTACCGGGCGGGCAGGTTTCCGTCCGCTGGGTCTATGACCCCGCGAGCGAACGCCGCAACACCGTCGAGATCCGATGGCAAGAGCGGGGCGGACCGCCGCCACGATCCCAGCCTCAAGAGGGGCTGGGGCTCAATCTGCTGCGCGGCTTTGTCGAATCAGAACTCGCCGGCACACTTTCAACCGACTTTGATCCGGCTGGTTTCATGTGTATCATGAGATTACGGATCGATGCGTGGGATGTCGCCGAAGCGACCGGGCCCGACTCACAGTCTCCGAAGCAAGAGCGGCAGATCGAGAGCGTGAACCCATGAACGCGGCCGTACCCAGCGAGAGGGCCTCCGGACGAGCACCCGTGCTCGTGGTCGAGGACAACTTCCTGATCGGCATGATGATTGTCGGGCTGGTGCGCCGGCTTGGCTTCAATCCTCACGGGCCGGTGCCTTCGGTGGATGAGGCCGTGCACGCGGCCAAGACACTCGAACTGAGCGGGGCGGTTCTGGACATCAACATCCGCGGCGGGACGAGCGAAGGTGTCGCCCTGGCGCTGGAAGCTCGCGGCGTGCCGTTCTTCTTTGTCACCGGCTATTCCAGCCCCCTGCTCATCTCGGAAAGGCTGAAGACCACCCTTCGGCTCTCCAAGCCCGTGAGCGAGATCGAGTTCCGCCGTGCGGTCGACTTGAGCTTCAGCGAGAGCGGGCCGCAGAGCGCCTGAGAGCTGGGACACCTGTACAGGCCTTTATCCGGCCCTAAACACACCCGCATCGCCGTAACCCAATGGCCGGTGCCGGCATCTCAAGTGAATCCCTAAGGAGTTTCGTGCGTTGTCGATTCTCGCGGCGAACATCGTGGTGCTGGTAGCGGCGGCATACCTCGCCGTCGGACTCGTCTTCGCGGTCGCGTTTGCGTGGCGTGGTGCCGGGGCCATTGATGCTGCGGCGGCAGTAGGCGGGCTTGGGTTCCGTTTGCTGCTGATCCCGGGCGCGACACTCTTGTGGCCGTGGATGGTGCGGAAGTGGGCGCGGGGCGATTCGGGGCTTCCGGGGCTGGCCCCGGCCCGCGTTCTGCGCCGGCGGCATCTGCCGATGTGGGTCTCGCTTGGGCCGTTGGCCTTGGTCGGGTTGGCGCTCGCAGTCGCGGCGCGGGGACCGACGAGCGGGGGCGTCCCATGAGTGCTGTCTATAAGGCTGTCGGCTGGAACGCCCACAAGGTGCGCTACGACCTGACGATCGGCGCGAGCGTGGTCGCGTTTGTCGGTGTGTTTATGGGCGCGACGCTGGCACGCGATGCCACCTCGGCGATGAGCCCGCCGATTGCGCTCATGCGCGCCCTCGGGGCGTGCGCCATCCTCATGCTGCATGTCACCCTCGCCATCGGGCCGCTGCACCGCCTGTGGCCCGTGACCGCGCCGCTGCTGTACAACCGGCGTCATCTGGGGGTGGCGACGTTCATCGTCGGGGGGCTGCACGCCGCCCTCGCCACGGTGTGGTATCACGGCTTCGGCACACTGCTCGCACCCGTGAGCGTGCTGGCGTCGAACCCGCACACGTCGTCGATCGTGCTGTTCCCGTTTGAACTCTTCGGCGTGCTCGCCCTGGTCATTCTCCTGCTGATGGCGGCGACCAGTCACGACTTCTGGCTGCGGAACCTCTCGCCGCGGGTTTGGAAGACGTTGCACATGCTGGTGTACGTGGCGTATGCGGCGCTGGTGCTGCACGTGGCGCTGGGGGTGATCCAACTCGAGAAGTCACTTGTGTTCCCGGCCTTGCTGGGGGCTGGGGGTGCGGCGCTGACGCTGCTCCACGTCGCCGCGGGGCTGAAGGAGCGTGCGGCGGATCGAATGCTCACACCGGATAACGGCTGGATCGACGCTGGAGACGCCGAGGCGATCCCAGAGGGCCGGGCACAGGTGGTGTGCGCCCCGGCGAAGGACGGTCGCGCGGGCGAACGGGTCGCGGTCTTCAAGCACGAAGGGAAACTCTGCGCGATCGGGAACGTCTGCGCCCACCAGGGCGGGCCGCTTGGCGAAGGCCGGATCATCAACGGCTGCGTGACGTGCCCGTGGCACGGGTACCAGTATCTGCCGGGCAGCGGCGAGAGCCCACCGCCGTTTAAGGAGAAGGTGCCAACGTACGAGGTGCGTGTGAGCGCGGGGCGCGTGATGGTGAACACGACGCCGCGAGGAACGGGAGAGGGCGCGTGAGCAAGGGGAAGATCGAGCGAGATGCGGGGCTGTACGTCGGCTATCTGCCGGCACCACAGGCGCATGGTCGCTTCGCGCGCATCACTGCGGCTGTGGTTGTGGCGGCCTTTGGCGGGCTTGCGTTGCTGCTTGGTGCAGCGCAGGGGGACGCCGGGCGCGGGACGTGGGATGCATCTGGAACGGCCGTGTACGAGGGAACGCTGCGCGTCGACCCGTACCCGGTGCTGCTGACCACCGACGAAGCGGGAGGCGTCATCGAGGCCGTGCTGGTGGACCAGGGCAAGATCGGCGCGACAGCGCGGGCCGCACCGTTCGACGGGCAGCGCGTGCGCGTCAAGGGTGGGATGATCCGCTGGGGTGCGCGGGCGGCGATCGAACTGGCAGGGGTGCCCGATGACGTATCAGCGATGATCGCTGGAGACCCTGCTGCGGCTGGTGTCGCGCCCGCTCGGGGTAATCGGGCCGCTTCCATCGAACGGGTCAGCCTCATTGGCGAGATCGTCGATCCAAAGTGCTACCTCGGCGTCATGAACCCAGGGCACGGCAAGCCGCATCTGTCCTGCGCCGAGCTGTGCATCCGCGGCGGGATCCCGCCTGTGCTCGTCGTGCGGACCGATGCCGCAAGTGAAGGGGAGTGCGTGCTGCTGGTGGACGCGGTGGGTAAAGCGGCGAACGAGATGGTGCGCGGCAGCATCGGCCAACGCGTGCGCATCACTGGTGCGCGAGCCGCACCGTCGGTGCCGGGGGGATGGGGGACGCTGCGCGTCGAGCGGATTGAGCGACTCTGATACGGATTGTGATTGCGTCTCGAACGGATCATTCGGCTCCGGGTGCCGGGGTACGGCGTCCACGGTTGATCTGTGTTCCGCATGAACCGCGGCGCGGGTGATGCTTTGCACCTGTGCGATCACCATTCGAGCAACCCGCCAAATCGGCCGCAGCCGCCCCTTGGCGGTCGCGGTTTGCTCCGAGTGATCGTCACGGCACCTTCGGAGCCGCGCTCGGCGACGGCGGAGCGGCCGGGGTGGTCGGCGTGGATGGTGGTGGCGGCGTCCCGGCGGGCGCTCGGCGCTGCGCCATCATCTTCAGAATCTCTTCCATGCCTCCCGGAGCGCCGGTGCCCGTGCCATCAGCGGGTTTCAGGGCTTTCTCGATGGCCTGGGCCGTGGCCTCGCCCGTGGGCGGTGCGTCGGGGTCGGGGCCGAGTTCGGCGATCATCGCGGCGATGTCGGCTTCGCTGATCTTGGCCTCTCGCAGCTGCGCGATGATCTCGGCGCGGGTCTGCTGCACGACCACCGGGGGGGGAAGCGGCACGCCGGGCTTCGGCGCCGCGGCGACCGGCGGGGGCGGCAGCGGCGTGTCTTTGAACATCCGCAGTTCGACCTGCTTGCCGGCGCGGAGCAGCACCGTGCTCTTGCGGTCGAGGTGAACCGCGAGCACGCGCCAAGTCGCCCCGGGGTTGGCCTTGTCGGCGATCTCGTCGTTCACGCGGTAGACGTGAGACTTCGCCGGGTCATCACCGGTGAGGAAAGAGATCATGATCGCTGGCTTCCCGGCGCTCTCGAACAGACCAACGAGACGGAGATTGTCGAACGCGGGCTTGATGTCGGCGGGGACCGACTGCTCCGGGTTCAGCGCCACAGCCGGAGCCGTCGGGATCGGGTTGCCCGCGGCGTCGACAGCGGGCGCCGTGCCGTCGGCGATCGCGGTTGCGGACGACCACGCCTTGCGCCTGTGGGAGAACGGGTTGCCCGAAGTGAGTTCCGCCAGCACACGGTCGCGCGCGCCGACATCGGACGCTCGCGCCGGGACCGACACACTGGGGGGCTTGGGGAGGCTCTCGACGACGTCGAGCTCGGACAGCGGCCGCGCAAGCGAGTACACGAACCAGCCCGCCGAGGCCACGAGCGCCGCGGCGGCGATCCAGCCCACCGCAGCTGGCGCGCCGCCGCGGCGCGACGCCGTGGGGCGCAGACGCGTGGCGGG
>CAYZFW010000080.1:0-8312 GCA_964477615.1 uncultured Phycisphaeraceae bacterium
TCAACCTCAAGGGCGAGGTCATCGGCGTCACCAACATGAAAATCCCCTTCGGCGAGGGCATGGGCTTCGCCATCCCGGCCCGCTACGTGCGCGATTTCGTCCGCAACCGCGACGCCTTCACCTACGACAAGGACAACCCCAACTCGGGCTATTCCTATAAGCCCGCCCCCGTCCGCACCGAGTTCGGCAAGGCACCCCAGCTCGACGACGCCACCGGCCAGTAAGCCGGTGGGGCAGGCTTCCAGCCTGCCATCCTCAGCCCTACAAAGGCAGGCTGGAAGCCTGCCCCACCGATCCCGAATCACACTTCAAGGTTCCCTCCCTCCCGACAGCCCAAGCCCCACTCCCCACTGCCCTCTTCCCCCAACATGCGAAACACCCTCAAGTCGTTCCTCCCCGCCGCCCTGACGTTCGTTGTTGCGGCGGGCCACGCCTTCGCGGCCGAGGCCGTCACGATTGCCGACCTCGCGCCCAAGCAGGCGGCGTTTGTGATGGGCGTTGACAACTTCGCCGCCGCCAAGGCCTCGTTCGACAAGACCGGGCTGCGCAAGGTGTGGGACGACAAGAAGACGCAAGACTTCCTCCACAAGTCGCTGAAGAACGAGATGGACGAGATGGTGAAGTCCTTCGAGGACTCCGGCATCAAGATCGACGAGCTGGACCCGCCCGCAGGCCCGGTGGGCACCGCCTTCTGGGTGCAGTGGAACGAGAAGGACAAGAAGGCCGAGCCGCGGGCGGTCTCCTTCGGCGACTGGGGCGACAAGGCCGACGCGACCGCCAAGCAGGTCGAAGAGGCCATCGCGCAGGCCGAGAAGAAGAAGGACATCGTCGTCAAGGAAGACGAGTACAACGGCACCAAACTCTGGCTCATCGAGATCGTCGAAAAGCCCAAGGAGAAGAAGCCCGCCGCCGACGCCGACAACGCGGGCGGCGAAGAGGAGATGGAAGAGGATTTCATGGACGAGGGGGCCGGCGATGAGGCCGCCCTCGACTTCAAGAACCTCGTCTACGCCCGCTCCGGCAGCCACCTGTTGATGACCGCCGACGTGGAGACGATGGAGCGCGCCCTCGACCGCCTCGCGGGCAAGGACGCCGACAGCATCGGTGACAACGCCGACTTCGCCGCGACCGTGAAGCAGCTCGAGAAGCCGCAGGGCTACGCCGTGTTCCTCCCCGGCGCGTTCTCTTCGCTGCTGGGAACGCTGACGGAAGAGGCCCGCGCGGGAACCCCCGGCGTGGATTTCTCGCTGGCCGATGAGCCCGGCCCCGCCACCATCATGAACGCCCTGGGCCTCACGGGTGTCAAGGGTGTGGGCATGGGCGTGAAGTTCGATACCGAAGCGGGGATGATGGAGCAGTCGTACGCCGTGCAGTGCCCGGACAAGAAGGGCATCATGTCGCTGTTCGGGGGGGCCGATCAGAAGTTCGCGGCACCGTCCTTCGCTGGGGCCGACGTCGCGGGCGTGACGCTGCTGCAGTTCAAGTTCGCCGATCTGCTCACGGTGCTCACCGACGGCGCCAAGACACTGCCCCCTGAGGTGGGCGACATGTTCATCCAGAACATCCAGCAGGCGCAGCTGATGGCCGGACCGATCCTCTCAAACCTCGGGCCGCAGGTGTGGATGGTGCAGTCGTACGCCAAGCCCATCGACGCCAAGAGCAGCAAGACGCTCTTCGCGATCGCGTGCAAGGACGCCGCTCAGTTCAATCAGTCGCTCCAGAACCTCGGCGGGATGCTGCCGATCCAATCGCGCGACTTCCAGGGCAACCAGATCTGGTCGCTCTCGGGCGGCATGCCCATCCCCGGCGGCGATTTCGCGCTGGGCGTCGGCTTCGGTCACGTCTTCATTGGCGAGGCGGCGCAGGTGGAGAACGCCATGCGTTCCGCCGGCAACCCCGACGCGGCGAACCTGAACAAGGAGGCACGCTTCACCGGCGCGATGCGCGGCGCGGCCGGCAGCGGGCTGGCCTTCGGCTGGACCGACACCAAACAGGCCCTCGACTACACCGACTGGACCATCAAGAACCCCGACAAGGTGGTCGAGGCGCAGATGGCCGGCATGTTCGGCGACGACCCCGACGCCGAGCAGTACAAGAAGGAAATGATGGAAGAGGCCAAGAAGAACCAGCCGCAGTGGATGAAGGACATCCCGATCGACGTCCTGGCCCGCGAACTGGGCGACACGGTCTTTGAGTTCCACGTGGTGCCCGAAGGCCTCAAGGGCCGCTCGATCTGGCTGCGGCCCGGGAAGTAATCGCCCGTCGAGGCCGCAGGCCTGGCGTTGGCATATGCCCACAGGCCACTGACGGCGTGACTTCTCTGCTGGCTGAAGAGGAAAGTGCCTCAGAATTCACCGCAGGTCACGCCGCTGACGGGTGCCAGATGGTCTTCATCTCGACTGTCGGCTCGATCCACCACGGCGATTCGCACGCCGCGTCATCGAACCACGCCGCGTCGTCGATCTCGCGCACCAGAACGCGCTTGAGGTTGTTCGCCGCGCCCATGCGGAGTTTCTCGGCCTGCCCCTTCGGCACGTTCGCCGCCGCCACAGCGTCGATCTCGCGGTGCTCGGCGATGTGCGGGATCAGCTCATCGCGTGAGCCGGTGAGCAGGTTCACAACGCCCGCGGGCACGTCGCTGGTGGCGCACACTTCGCCCAGCACGCACGCCGCCAGCGGCGCTGCCTCGCCCGAGATCGCTACCACCGTGTTCCCCGCGCACAGCGCCGGGGCCATGAGACTGACCAGCGACAGCAGCGCCGGCCGGTCCGGCGCCACCACAGCGACCACACCCGTCGCTTCCGCCACCGTGAAGTTGTAGTACGGGCCGTTCACGTTGTTGTGGCAGCCCAGCACCTGCGAAAACTTGTCCGCCCAGCCGGCGAACGCCACCAGCCGGTCGATCGCCGCGGTGATCTCGGCATCAGGACTCGCGGTGCCCTTCTTCCCAGGCGCCGACTTCTTCGCGCCGCTCTTTGCGGTCTGCGTGGGAGTCCCCATCGCCAACACCTCGGCGAACTCAGCCCGCTTCCCTTCCATCATCTCGGCCATGCGGTAGAGAATCTGACCGCGGTTGTACGCCGAGCGCTTGGCCCAGCCCTCCTGCGCAGACCGCGCCGCCGACACGGCATCGCGAAGGTCTTTCCGCGAAGCCATGCACCCATGCGCCACCACCGCCCCATCCGGCCCCTTCACCACAAGCGAACGCCCCGATTCGCTCCGTGGAAACTGGCCATTGATAAACAGCTTGTGCGTCTTGATGACTTCCAGTCGTTCAGGCATACGCCAATGGTAGAGACTCCGCGCCTCACCATTCCCACACATCGGGCCCATACCATCCCCCCCCTCACTCCCAGCCCGAACCCCAAACCCCGACCCCCGAACCCCACTCTGCCCCTCACCCTCGCCACCATCCACGCCGCAGCCCAGCGACTCCGCGAGGGGGGTGTCGTGGCGTTCCCCACCGAGACCGTCTACGGCCTGGGCGCCGACGCGCTCAGCCACCGCGCCGTCGACCGCGTCTTCACCCTCAAGGGCCGCCCCAGCATCAACCCGCTGATCGTCCACGCCAGCGATGAGCCGATGGCCCGCCGCGTCACCGCCGCATGGCCCGACCGCGCTTCCGCCCTCGCCCGCGCCTTCTGGCCCGGCCCGCTCACCATCGTTCTGCCCAAAGCCCCGGGCATCCCGCTCAACGTTACCGCCGGCGGTCCGAACGTCGCGGTGCGCTGCCCCGATCATCCGATCGCCATTGCGCTAATCGAGGCGCTCGAGCGTCCCATCGTCGGCCCCAGCGCCAACCTCTCCGGGCGCGTCAGCCCCACCGCCGCCGCGCACGTGCGTGAGAGCTTCTCTGAGAGCGATGTGATGATCCTCGACGGTGGCCCCTGCCGCGCCGGAATCGAGAGCACCGTCATCACGCTTGCCGATGGCGCGCCGCCGCGTGTGCTCCGCCAGGGTGTGATCACGCGCGAGATGATCGCGGGCGTGCTGGGTGAAATGCCCGGCGTCGCGTCGCACCTCGAACCCTCCGCCGCGGCACCAACAACCGGCGTGCTCACCCCGCTCGCCTCGCCCGGCATGCTGCGTTCCCACTACGCCCCCACGGCCAGGGCCGTCCTGTTTGACGCGGGCGAGTGGCCGGCGGTGCTCTCTCGCGCGGAAGCCGCGGGCTCAGCGATCGTCGTCATCTCGCACATCGGCACCCGCACCGCCAAGCCTCCTCACCGCGTCATCGCCATGCCCGCGGATGCCACCGCCTACGCCACCCGGCTCTACGCCGCCCTGCGCGAGGCGGATTCCGTTCGGCCCTCGCTCATCCTCATCGAACGCCCCGGAGAAAATGGCGGGGTCTGGGACGCCATCCGCGACCGCCTCGAACGAGCCACCGCGGAGTGAAGTGAGGTGAAGTGAAGTGAGACGGCTCACAACAATCCTCGCGCTCTTCACGCCGAAGGCGTGAACGCCAGTAGCCGGGGGTCGTCGCGCAGCGACACCCCCGGACCCAGCGACCCGAGGAACGCCAGCCTAAAAGGCTGGTCGCACTGAACAATTTCAACCTGCCCGCAATCCTCTTCGACCCCCGCCCGCAAAGCGGGCACTCCATGGTCGCCAGCGGCGAAGCCGCTAGCCCTATGCCCTCGAACACTCCCGCCCATGGAATGGGCGAGCGAGTCCCGCCGATGACATGCAACCACGCCGCGGCCTCTCACAGCACCCGCGCCGCCACCGGGTAACTCCCCAGCACCGTCAGCTCCGCGCAGTGCGCCGAAGCCTCCTCGATCGCCGCGGCCATCACCGGGTCGGAGCGGTGCCCCAGCGCATCAATAAAGAACGTGTACGACCAGTTCACCCGCCCGCTCGGCCTCTTGTCAATGTGCGAGAGGTTGATCCCCGCTTCGTCGAACACCTTCAGCACGCTGACCAGCGCGCCGGGCTTGTCCGGCGTGTTGAACATGATCGACGTCTTGTCCTTCCCCGTCGGGTCCGCGTGCTGCTTGCCGATCACCACGAACCGCGTGATGTTGTTCGGGTCGTCCTCGATCCGCTCGAAAAGCACGTCCATGAAATACAGCTGCCCGGCGAGCGTGCTCGCAATCGCCGCGGCCCCGCACTTCGGATCGGCGTCGCTCTCGGCCCGGGCAATCTGTACCGCCCTGCTGCTGCTGGGCGTGGGGATCAGTTCGGCCTTGGGGAACTGCGTCGCCAGCCACTGGCGGCACTGGCTGAACACTTCGGGCTTTGAATAGATCCGCTTGACTTCTCGAGGTTCGCAATTCGCCAGCAGCGCGTGGTGAACCTCCAGCAGCACCTCGGCGCAGATGCTCAGTTCGTTCTTGCTCGCCATGAACGCGTTGAGCGTCTCGACGATCCCGCCGCCGATGGAGTTCTCAATCGGCGCAAGCCCGTAGTGGCAGTGCCCGCGCCGCACCTCGGTGAACACACCGCCGATCTCGTGCAGGTCCTCGAACGAAACGGACGACCCGAACTGCCTCACCGCCGCCTGGTGCGAGTACGACCCCGCCGGCCCGAGGTAGCCGATCCGCAACGGGTGTTCGAGCGCAAACGAACCGGACATGATCTCACGGTACACCGCCTCGATGGATTTGGCGGGCAGCGGCCCCTTGTTCGCCGAACTCACCTTCTTCAGCACCGCCTGCTCCCGCGCCGGCGCATAGATGGGCGACCCCGTCGCACGCTTCACCCGTCCCACGTCGACGACCAAACTCGCCCGGTCGTTCAGCAGCCGCACAATCTGTTCGTCGAGCGAATCGATCCGCTTCCGCAGATCGCTGAGATCGGGGAGCGGCCCGGAGTCATTCGGTGTTTGGTTGGGTTCAGAAGGGTTCGACATGGTGAAACTGCGACAAGAACCCCGGCGGGGCCGATGGGAACAGGTGGAACAGGCTCGCTGCCTGATTTCACGAAACCGTTGGGCAGGCTTTCAGCCCGCCCTCAAAGCCCGGTTCCGAGCGTGTGACACACCATCGTATCTATCGGCTTGATCTCCCCTCTGCCCCATCTCGCGGTCTCCGCCCCCCTGCTCGCCGACGCGGGCACGTTGTCCGCGCTCCCGCAGTGGGCTTTGGTCGTTGCGGGGGTGGTCGGCGTCATCCTCTGGCTCTTCGGGCACGCGACGCTCAAGTTCGGCTTCGGCGTCATCGGCATGCTCGCCGGGGCGCTCGCGGGGTACATCGTGCCCGGCATCCTCGGTGCCGGCGTGGCCCCGTGGATCCCCGCCGCGATGGGCGCCGTCGTCGGCCTCCTTGCCGGGGTCATCGGATTCAAACTCTCCGTCGGCCTGATCCAGGGCACCGTGGCGGCCCTCATCGGGGCGCTCGTCGTCTTTGTCACCGTCGCCCCCGACCGCGCCCGCGAACTGCGCGACGACTCCATGCAAGGCCCGGCACGCGGCCTCGAACTTGAGGTTTCCGCCGCGCAATCTCCAGTTATCGACGCCGATTCGCCCGCGGATTCCCCCGCCGCCGAGCCCTCGGACGAGGCAGTCGACGAGGCGAAGAAGTGGCTCGATTCGCACGCGGCCGAGGGCGACAGCGCCGCCGTGCGCCGCGCCGTCGAACTCGCCCGCGACTCCGCCGACGACCTGCGTGAAACCACGCGCGACCTCGCCGAGCGGGTGCGCCCCGTGTGGAACGACCTCTCACGCGAGCACCGCACCGCCGTCACCCTGGGTGCCGTCGGCCTCGGCACCGTCGGCCTTGGCCTCGGCCTGTTCTTCCCCAAGCGCAGTTCCGCACTCGTCACCGCCGTCGCGGGTGCCATGCTGTGGGTCCCCGCGCTGCTCGAACTGCTGACCCGCGGCGGCGTCACGCCCCCGCTGCTCGACACCACCTCCACGCTCCACCGCGCCGGGGCCATCGTGCTGGTTGCGGTTATCGGGACGTGTATTCAGTGGGCCATGACCAGACGACCGGCCGATAAGGCCTGACGCGCCGCGGCCCTCCGCCGCGCGTCTTTCTCGTCCGCTCGCCCACTGCCCGAGGCCCAACCATGCTCAACCTGCTCGCCAGTGTGATCCTGTCCCTCGCCGCCGCCGGTGCGCCCGATGTCACCGTCGATGTCACACCCATCAACGAGACCTCCGAAGTCGCGCCGGCGTCGAGCGAAGAGGCGGCCGCGATGGAGTCCTCAGAGCCGAGCGACGAGGGCGGCTCGATCTCCCGCGCGCTCTCGGGCGCAGGCGTCAACCCCTTCTCGCAGATGCGCCAGAAGCTCAACGGCAAGTGGGATTTCCTCACCGACCCCAAGGCCATGAACGATGTCCTCTCCCAAGTCCACATCGTCTGGGCACTCATCTTCGTCATCGTTGGCGGCCTGTGCGTCACCAACGGCTACCGCTGGCACAAGGGGCTCATCCTCATCCTCTCGGCAATTCTCGGCATCTACGCCGGCACCGTGCTGGGCGAACGAATCGGCGGGACCAACGTGGTCGCGGCGTGCGCCGCCGTCCTCTTCGCCGTGATCGCCTGGCCGATGATGCGGTACTCCGTGGCACTCTTCGGCGGCCTCGCCGGCGCCTTCGCCGGGGCCAACGTCTGGACCGCCTGCGGCTTCCCCGCCGGGCAGCACCAGTACGGCGCGGTGATCGGCCTTGTCGTCGTCGGGATGCTCGCGTTCATGGCGTTCCGCGGCGTGGTGATCCTCCTCACCACCATCGGCGGCGCGTCCATGCTCGTCATGGGTTCCCTCGCCGCGCTGATGCAGATCGACTCCTGGCGCGGTGGGATGGCCGAGGCCATGAACACCAACAAGCTCATCATCCCCATCATCACAGCATCCGCCGCCATCGTCGGGGCTATCTACCAGTTCGGCGGCGGCGTCTCCGGCCTCAACGCCATGGCCACCAAGGCCGACCCCGCTGCCAAGAAGAAGGCCGCGGCGTAGCGACTTCCCTCACCGGGCCAATCGTCGTGGCACCGAAGTCGTTCCGACGGCTTCGGTGCTTGTGTTGAATTGGGCCGAAGACCACCGAAGTCGGTGAAAACATCGACTTCGGTGCCACGTCTGCGGGCTGCGCGTTCATCCGCGTTGCCCCACCAAGAGGCAATACCCATCCGGGTCGTGCACGCGCACCTCCCCCGCCGGCATGTAAAACGGCGTCGCCACCTCGTACACCACCGCCCGCCCCATGTTCGGCGTGCGATCCAACGGCGCCCCGTTGAACACCCCCGCGTCCGCAACGCCGAGAGCCATCAGCCGCCGGCGCAAGCCCCGAACATCATCGCAGTACAGATAAAACAGCACCGCCTGCTGCCCGGCGTCCACTGGCCCGCTGGCCTGCGTCAGCATCA
>CAYZFW010000081.1:0-8241 GCA_964477615.1 uncultured Phycisphaeraceae bacterium
CCGCGGGCAGTGGGGGCGCCTCTTCGTCCACGGGATCGTCCGGTTCGACTTCCGGGGGCGGGGGCGGGGGCGGGTCCGGGGGCGGGGGGCAGGTCGTGAACACCTCAGGCGGGCGCATCGACATGATCGTCGAGATCCCCCAGTTCCCCGACAACCTCACCCTCAACGCTGGCGAAATGGGCGGCCCCGAAGTCAACGCCGAGCGCAAGATCGTCGACGGCGAGCACCAGTTCGATAAGGCCGTCCTCGCCAACAACCGCACCATCGACCGCAGCCTCCGCGTCGACCAGTTCGCCGCCACGAAGGACACCACCGTGGTGCAGGTCATGCTCGCAAACGCCGGCGCGATGTCGGTGCTGGGGCGCAGCGTCGAGGCGGCGGAGGACATTCTCCCGCCCGTCATCATCGATACCAACGGCCAGCAGTACGAGGCCATCGGCTACGTCTACTCCGAGGGCAACATCGTGAAGGTGCGGTACACCCCCGGCAAGCCCCTCCGAGGCCTGAGCGAACTGCCCAGCCGCGTCAGCCGGTCCAAGCGCGACCAATCGGTACGCCTGCTGTTCCGCCCCACCAAGGGCGTGGCGATCGCCTCGTTCGCGCTGGGGCCGAAGCAGATGGCCACCTTCGAGCCGGCGCTGCAACTGTCCAAGTGATTGAGTTCTCAACCAGGTGGGGCAGGCTTCCAGCCTGCCCTCCTCTGCTGAAGGCAGGCTGGAAGCCTGCCCCACCGTTCTTCCAACATGACCCAAGCCAAGCCAGACAGCCCGACCTCCCCTCTGCCCGAAGCACGCCCGCTCAACTTCATCGAGCAGATCATCGAGGCCGACAACGCCTCGAAGAAGTGGGGCACCTGGGCCAACGGCACCCCCGGAATCCCCCCCGGAACCCCCCGCGTCCACACCCGGTTCCCCCCGGAGCCCAACGGCTATCTCCACATCGGGCACGCCAAGAGCATCTGCCTGAACTTCGGCCTCGCCGCCAGGTACGGCGGGAAGTTCAACCTCCGCTTCGACGACACCAACCCCGCCAAGGAAGAGCAGGAGTACGTCGACGCCATCAAGGACGACGTGCGCTGGCTCACCGGCGCGTTCGCCCCCGGGTGGTCGTTCGACAGCGGCCCCCACGCCGGTGGGCTGTTCTGGGCCTCGGGCTACTTCGAGACCATGTACGACTACGCCGTCGCGCTCGTCAAGGCCGGCAAGGCGTACGTGTGTGAGCTCAGCGCCGAAGAAGTCGCCAAGCGCCGCGGCACCCCCAGCGTCCCCGCCACCAGCCCCTTCCGCGACCGTCCGCCGGAAGAAAGCCTGAAACTCCTCGCAGAAATGCGCGCCGGCAAGCACCCCGACGGCTCGATGACGCTCCGCGCCAGGATCGACCTCGCCAGCCCGAACTTCAACCTCCGCGACCCCGTCCTCTACCGCGTCCTCCACGAGGCCCACCACAACACCGGCACCTCGTGGTGCATCTACCCCATGTACGACTGGGCCCACGGCATCGAGGACTCCCTCGAGAACATCACCCACTCCATCTGCACCCTCGAGTTCGAGAACCACCGCCCGCTGTACGACTGGTTCATGCGCGAGATCGGCGCGGCCCTCGGAAAGCCTGTGTGGCACAGCCAGCAGATCGAGTTCGCCAAGTTCCGCCCCACCTACACCGTCCTCAGCAAGCGCAACCTCCTCAAGATGGTGCAGGACAAGATCGTCTCCGGCTGGGACGACCCGCGCATGCCCACGATCCGCGGCCTGCGCCGCCGCGGCTACACCGCCGAGTCCCTCCGGCGCGTGTGCGAAGAAGTCGGCACCACCAAAGTCGAGAGTTTCATCGACATCGCCCGTATCGAGAACAGCGTCCGCGACCACCTCAACAAGATCGCCCCACGTGCGATGGGCGTGCTGCGGCCCCTCAAAGTCGTCATCGAGAACTGGCCCGCGGGCAAGGTGGACGAGCTGGATTTCGTGGTGAATCCCGAAGACTCGAACCGGGGGGGCGCCGGCACGCGCAAGGTGCCGTTCTCCGGCACGATCTACATCGAGCGCGAGGACTTCGAGGAAGTCCCGCCGAAGAAGTTCTTCCGGCTCGCGCTGGGCGACACCCCCCCTGAGGTCCGCCTCCGCTGGGCCTACTTCATCCGCGCGACGGGCGTGGTGAAGGACGCCGCGGGGAACATCACCGAAGTCCGCGCCACCTACGACCCCGCCACCCGAGGCGGCGACGCCCCACCCAACCCGGACGGAACTCCGTCGAGAAAGGTGAAGGGCACCATCCACTGGGTCAGCGCCGCCCACTGCAAGGAGGTGGAGGTCCGTCTCTTCGACCGCCTCTTCTCCGCCGAGCAGCCCGGCGAACGCACCGGCAACTGGATCGACGATCTCAACCCCAAGTCCCTCGAAGTCGTGAAGGCGATGGTCGAACCCATCCTCGCCGAAGCGAAAGCCGGCGAAACCTACCAGTTCGAACGCCTCGGCTACTTCCACGCCGACGTGAAAGACTCGGCGCCCGGCAAGCCCGTGTTCAACCGAACCGTGACGCTGAAAGACGCTTGGGCGAAGGTGAAGGGGGAGTGATGCGGAGCAGGAATCGATCCCGTGCCACTGACCGGTCCGCCGGTCAGTGCTCTTGGACTGCTGAATCGCAAACGCACTGACCGGAAGACCGGTCAGTGGCACGAATCTCCAACGTGACGCGCATCAACCGATATCGAGCCCCAGATCCACACTCACCGCCTGATGCGTGAGCGCCCCGCACGAGATGCGATCAACCCCGGTCGCCGCGATGGCACCGACCGTTTCCAATGACACCCCGCCGCTGGCCTCCAGTTCCAGCCTCGCCGCCCCGGCCCGGTCCCGCATCGACACCGCTTCGCGGAGCATCCCCGCCGGCATGTTGTCCAGCAGCACGATATCGATGGTCCCCGCCGGCAGCGTCAGCAGCCGCGAGAGCTGCTCCAGCGTGTCCACCTCGACCTCAACAAACAGCAAATCCCTCACCGGCCCCGAGGCCGAACCGCCCCGCGCCGCCGCCGCCATCTTCGCCACCACAGCCGCCAGTTCCGAATCCGAAACCCCCGCGATGTGGTTGTCCTTGATCAGCACCGCGTCGTGCAGCCCCAGTCGGTGGCTGCGCCCCCCGCCGCAGCGCACGCTGTACTTCTCCAGCACCCGCAGCCCCGGCGTCGTCTTCCGCGTGTCGTACAGCCCCGCGCGCGAGCCCGGCGCTTCCGCCGCGATGCGATCGACGTACGTCCGCGTCAGGGTCGCCACGCCCGACAGGCGTGACACGAGATTCAGCAGCGTCCGCTCGATCGCCAGCACCGCCGCCACCGGGCCGGTGAGTTCGCCCAGGCAAGCGCCCTTCGCCACACGATCCCCGTCTGTCGCTCGCGAAGTGAATCGCACCGACCCCGCGGCATCAAACACCCGCAGCACTTCCGGCACCGCCGCCAGCCCCGACACCGTGCACGCCTGACGCGCGTTCAGCCGCGCCGTGGTCACGCGCCGCGGATCGGGCATCGCGGCGCTCGTCACATCGATCGCGTATGACCCCGCGCCCAGATCCTCATCACGCGCCAGTTCCAGCAGGCGGCGCACCAGCCCCGTCCGCGACAGTTCGGCGTACAAGTCCGCAAGGCTGAGTTCGTTCGGGTCACGCATGGCCATCGCGCCGTCCGCTCACGGCATCGCCTTCATCTTCCGCACCGCCGCCGTCGTGCTCCGGCCCTCGGCGATCGGGATCAGGTGTACACGCCCGCCGTACGACTCGACAAAGTCCCCGCCCACCACGCGGTCCCGCGTGTAGTCGGCCCCCTTGCACAGCACATCCGGGCGCAGCCGTTCCAGCACGCGCTCCGGCGTGTCCTCATCAAACACCACCACGATCCCAACCGATTCCATCTCGCTCAGCACGTCGGCTCGATCATCTTCCGGATGAATCGGCCGCTCGGGCCCCTTGTGCTGCCGGCGCACGCTCGCGTCCGAGTTGATCGCCACCACCAGCAGATCGCCCTGCCCGCCCGCCTCGCGGAGCAGCTTGATGTGCCCGCTGTGGATGATGTCGAAGCACCCGTTCGTGAAGACGATCCGCTTCCCCTCGCGCCGCGCCGCCGCCACCTCGATCGCCGCCTCGTCCAGCGTGCGCCGCTTGCTGTGCCGCGGCAGGTGCTGCGTGATCAGGCTCCTGTGCACCCGCTCCAGCGGGATCGGCTGCACCCCGAACACCTCCACCGCCAGCCCCGCCGCGGCGTTCGCGAAGCGCACCGCGTCCGGCCAGCCGATCCCGTTCGCCCGCGCCGCCATCAGCGCTGCCAGCATCATGTCGCCCGCCCCCGTCACGTCGTACACCTCGCGGGCCACCGTGGGAATGTGCAGCGGCCGCCCGCCCCGCTCCAGCAGCAGCGCCCCGTGCTTGTCAAGCGTCAGCACCACCGACTCGGCGTCGAGCTGGCGCAGCAGCGCCTGCGCCACCTCGCCGTTGTGCGCCGGGTCCGCGCCCGGGTGCGTCTTCATCCCCGTCGCAAACTCCGCCTCGTTCCGGTTGGGCGTGATCGTCGAGCACCCGCGGTACTTGGAGTAGTCCGAGAGCTTGGCAGGGTCCACCAGCACCGGCTTCCCGGCCTTGTTCGCCCGCTCAATGACGTACCGGCACACCTCGGGTGTACACACGCCTTTGTTGTAGTCCTCGATGGCCACGACATCGCACGAGGCGATCTCCGCGTCGAACCGCTCCAGCAGCCGCCGCAGCACCGCCCCCGACACCGGCTCCCGGGATTCATAGTCCACGCGGAACATCTTCTGCGGGTGGCGCGACTGCGCCAGCCCCACCAGGTTCTGCTTCACCGTCGTCGGGCGTGACGCATCCCGCACCAGGCCACCGGTTTCGATCCCCCCGCTCTCGAGCGACCTTGAAAGCAGCCCCGCGTTGTCGTCATCCCCCACAACGCCCAGCGCCTTCACCCGCCCGTGCATGGCCGCAAGGTCCATGCACACGTTGGCCGATCCCCCCGGCATGTGCTCGCTGCGTCTGGCGTGCAGCACCGGCGCCGGCCCGTCGGCCGAGAGCCGCTCCGCGTCGCCGTACACCAGCTGATCAAGCATGAAATCCCCGACCACCAGCGCGGTGAAGGGCTTCCAGGCGTCAAGGTGCTCCAGCAGGTGGGGCATGACCGAAAGCGTAGCAGGCGGATGGCTTTCGGTCGGATCGAACGCCCGGGGTCAGGCGCCATCCACGGCGGCCCGGCCCCGGAGTCCAATCGTCCATCAGGCTTACGACTTGGCCGGCGCCACGATGATCTTGGCGCGTTCCCAGGCCGAGCCCAAGTCCCGCATGCCGTTGGACGCGCGGTCCATGGCGTTCACGAAGTTGCTCATGGCCTCGTTGAAACGCTTGGCGCGTTCCTCGGGGGTGCGGGTGCCGTTGGGGTTGTACGCGTTGATTCGGAAGTTGGTTGAAGCGTTCATGGCTGGCTCCTGTGCGAAGGGTCGCGGTGTGCGACGACACCCGGAGAATCCAATCCCGCCCCGCCCCCTGCTATGGGGAAATCCCCGCTGAAATGGGCGGGATTCTCCCCGGTTCCGAGATAATGCTCCTCCCGCCGCCACCGCCCCACGTTTCAGGCCAAAAAAGAAAGCGGCCCGTGCCATGAAAGCACGGGCCGCAAAGAGATTCCTCTGTTATCACCACCTCACGCGGCGGCCGCGGCGTGCTTCGGAATGCCCACCGTCGACCGGAACTTCTTCGCGGGCTTGCTGCCGCTCGCCGTGGAGGCCGATGAGACGGGCGGGTTCTCCGACCCGCTCTCAACCTTGAAGCGGCCCACCAGCGCCTGGAGCTGCTCGGCCTTCGCCGAAAGCTCGCCCGCCGCCTGGGCCGACTGCGCCGCGGCGGAACTCGACTCGCGCGACACCGCCGAGATCGACTCGATGCTCTTGGCGATCTGCTCGCTCGCCGCCGACTGCTGCTCCGCCGCCGCGGCGATCTGCTGCACCATCCCCGCCACGCTCTCAGCGCTGGTGACGATGCTCTTCAGGCTCGCGCCCGCCTCGGCCGCTCGCTTGCCGCCCACCTCGACCTGCTCGGTGCCGGCGTTCATCCGCTCCACCGCCGTCGAGGTCTCGCGCTGGATCTCCTTGATGCTCGTCGCGATCTCCTCCGTCGCCTTGGTCGTCCGGTCGGCGAGTTTGCGGACCTCGTCGGCAACCACCGCGAACCCGCGTCCGTGCTCGCCCGCACGCGCCGCCTCGATCGCCGCGTTGAGCGCCAGGAGGTTCGTCTGGTCGGCGATGTCGTTGATGACATCCACGATCTGCCCGATCTGTTCGCCGCGCCGGCCCAGGCTGGTCACCGCCTCGGCCCCCGACGACACCGCGTCGCGGATCGCGTTCATGCTCTGCACCGACTGCGCCACGATCTCCCCGCCCTCGCGGGCCGACTTGCCCGAGGTCTGCGCGGAGGTCGCCGCCTCGCCCGACTTCCGGGCCACCTCGACCACGCTCGCCGACATCTCCTCAACCGCCGACGAGATCTGCTGCGCCTGCTGGCTCTGCTGCGTGATGCCCGCGGCCATCTCCTCGCTGCTGGCGGCGATCTGCGTGCTCGCCGCGGCAACCTCCGCGCTCGCCCGCTTCACTTCCACCACAACATTCTGAATCTTGCCCACAAAGGTGTTGAACCACTTGCCCAACTCGCCCAGTTCGTCCGGACGCGCTTCATCAACCCGGGCGGTCAGGTCGCCCTCGCCCTCGGCGATGTCCCGCAGGCGGCCCGTCAGCGCCCGAACCGGGTTGACCACCGACCGCGTGATCAGCACCGACAGCGCCACCGCAAGCAGCGCCGCGACCAGCGCCGCGCCCACCGTCACGGACTTCAGTGTCGTCATCGCCGCCGCCGCCGCCGACTCCGCCTCGCCGACGCTCTTCTCAAACGACGCGTTCAGCGAAACCCCGACCGACGCGATCTCCGGCCCGATGACGTCCAGCCGGCCCTTCACCACCGTGTTGCGCGTCGAGACCAGTTCGGCCACCTCCGCCGCGGCCCCCACGTACGTCCGCAGCGCCGAGGCCGCCGCCTGGGCGCCCTTCTTCACCGTCGAATTGCCCTCGCCCTGGGCCTTCTCGTTGAGCGCTTCGGCGCACGCGGTGAGTTTCTCCGCCGCTGTGGTGATCTGCGCGTCGTTCATCGTCTGGAGGCCCTTGAGGACCTCGATTCGGCTGGACATCAGGCACTGGTACGCCGATGCCGCCGCTTCATTCATCTCCGCCCCGCCCTTGCCCCTGGCGTCCTCGCGCAGCGTGGTCATGGCGTCCACGGCCGCCGCCCCCGCCGGGTTCAACTTCTCGTCGACGGTCTTCTCGCGCGCCTCGACCGCCGCGAACGCCTCCCTGAACGCGCTGTCGTACCCCGCGAGCTTCTGGCTCACGCTGGCGATCATCTCGCGCCGCTCGGTATTGCGGAAGCGGTCCGCTTCTTTCAGCTTCGTCTGGGCGTCCGCGCGCACCGACTCGAAGCGGTCCATGAGCTTCTCGTCGTGCGTCAGCAGATAGTCCTTCGCCTGCATCCGCAGCGTCAGGATGTCCCCCATGATCTCGGAGCCCAGCGCCGCGTCCTCGGACAGTCGGGCCAGCTCGTCCACCGCGGCCCTCGACCGCACACCCTGTGACAGCGTCACCCCCGCCGTCGCCACGATGATCGCCACCACCGCCCCGAACCCAAAGCCAAGCCGCTTCCCGATGGTCAAACGCATGTGCAACCCCTTCTTCAACTGCTGCCGTAGCAGGTTGAGTACAAACCCCCTGCGGCCCGCGCGACGCTCGCCCGAGCCGGTGCATCGGGTATCGGGGAGTTGGCCGCGTTCCGCCATCGGGGATATCCCGCGTCAATCGCGCTTCACCCCATGCAGGTGACATCTCTCGAACGTCTATGAGGGCAAGCACCGATTCAACCCCCGCCCCATCCCCACCTCAGCGCAGCCCGTACTCCTTCAACTTCCGATAAAGCGTCCTCTCCCCGATCCCCAGCATCTGCGCCGCCGCCTCGCGGTTCCCCGCCGTCAGACGCAGCGTCTCGCGGATCGCCCGCTTCTCCAGTTGCTCCAGGCTCGTCCCCGCCAGCCCGCCCGCGGTCACACCGCCCCCCCCGCCGAGATCATCCGAAGCCCCCGCGTCGTCCGGCGTGGTGATGTCCGCCGGGATGTGCCGCACATCCAGCGGCGCGGGCGCAGACGAGCCTCCGCCCGCCGACCCC
>CAYZFW010000082.1:0-8158 GCA_964477615.1 uncultured Phycisphaeraceae bacterium
CCCGCGCGAGGCCAGCCCCGCAGGCCGCCCCAGCGTGCACTACATCTCCGCCCATGGCACCGGCACGAAAGAGAACGACTCGATCGAGACCAAGGCCGTGAAGCACCTCTTTGGCCCTTTGGCCCCCAAGGTGCCCTTCAGCAGCGTCAAGAGCATGATGGGCCACCTGATCCAGGCGGCGGGCGCGGTCGAACTCATCACCTGCGTGCAGGCGATCAAGACCGGCTGGCTCCCGCCGACGATCAACCTGAGAACCCCCGACCCCAACTGCGACCTCGACTACGTGCCCAACGCCGCGCGGGACTGTTCCGCACTGGGCGGCGTGGATGTGTGCATGTCGAACTCGTTTGGTTTTGGTGGGCAGAACGACACGATCACGATCCGGCGGTTCCGGGGCTGAGCGCACCAGCGAGCCTCTTGCTCGATATCTTCCGACCGTGACTGATGCGTCGTCGCACCATCCCCGGAGATTCGAGCCGTCCACACAAGTGGACATCCTCATCATCGGAGCCGGCGCCGCCGGACTGATGGCGTCGATGTTCGCCGCAAGAACGGCGGGGGCCTCTCGGCGGGTCCTTGCCGTCGACGGTGCCCGCACGCTTGGCGCGAAGATCCTCGTCGCCGGCGGCGGGCGGTGCAACGTCACGCACCACCAGGTGGATGAGTCCGCCTATGCCGGGGCGAGCAAGAATTCGATCCGCAAGGTCCTGCGCCGGTTCGACGTACCCCAGACCGTCGCGCTCTTCGAGTCCCTGGGCGTGCGGCTGAAGCGCGAGGAGACCGGAAAACTCTTCCCCACCACCAACAGCGCCCGCACCGTCCTCGATGCGCTGCTCCGCGGCGTCGCCAGCGCCGGGGCCCGCGTGGTCCATCCGTGGCGCGCCGCATCGGTCGAACGCACCGGCGCTGCGGCTCCGTTTCTTGTCCGATCCGCAGACGAGGCCCAACCGCCCATCGTTGCCCGCCGTGTCATCCTCTGCACCGGCGGCAAGTCGCTCCCCAAGAGCGGCAGCGACGGCATCGGGCACACGATCGCACGCTCGCTGGGGCACACCATCACGCCGCGCGTCTTCCCGGCGCTCGTGCCGTTGCTGCTGCCGCAGGGGCATGTGCTTACGACGCTCAGCGGCCTCACCCTGCCGGCGACGCTCGAACTCCGCTCCGCCACGGGGAAGCGGCTGGTGTCGTTCACGAACTCCACGCTGTGTACGCACTTCGGACTCTCGGGGCCGAGCGTGCTCGATATCAGCCGGTACTACACGGACGCGCTGCCGGAGGGCGGGCGGTTGTTCATCACTGTGCTGCCGGAAACGACCCCCGACGCCCTCGACCGCGAGCTGCAGTTCCTCGGCAAACAGACCGTGCTGCGGTTCTTCGCAGGGCGTGTGCCCGAGCGGATGGTCCGCGCGCTGTGCGATGCCGCACGCGTCGACCCCGCGCTGACGGGCGCGGCCCTGACACGCGAGCAGCGCCGGGCCCTGGTCGGCGCGTTCGCGGAGATGGAACTCCCCATCACGGGCGACCGCGGCTGGAACTACGCCGAGGTGACGGCGGGGGGCGTTCCGCTCGACGAGGTTCACCTGGACACGATGGAGTCGCGGCTGTGCCCGGGCCTGTACCTGGCCGGGGAGGTGCTGAACGTCGACGGGCGGATCGGGGGGTTCAACTTCCAATGGGCGTGGGCCAGCGGTTACGTGGCGGGAACCAGTGCCGCCGCGCGTTTGGAGGCGTGAACCCGACACGCTGCGTCTCCCTGACGGGTTCCGAACCCGAGGGCCGGCTCGCCGGTATGAACACTGAGACCGCCTCGGCGAACAACGGGGGCGGTGAATCAGTGAGAGCAAGGCACAAAGTACAGAACACAAAGCACAGAGCACAGATTCGGACTTGCACAACGGAACCAACCATGAACACCACGACGGATCGCAACGGCACGGAAGGAATCGACCCCAACGCCGCTCTGACGCATCTCCCAGCACGCTCAACGCACCGTGATGCCTCTCGTCTCGGCATCGTCGCCTGTCTCGCCGCGGCGGTGGGGGTGGGGTTCGCCGCGCACCATCTGGTCTCAGTCGCCGGGGCGAAGGACCAATCGAGCGCCGCGCGGGCGGTTACGCCTCGTCCGCCGCTTCCGGAGGCCGAGCGGCAGGTCGTCGAACTCTTCAAGCGGTCCTCGCCGAGCGTCGCCTTCATCAGCACGCTCTCCCGCCCGTACGTTCGCACGCCCTTCGGCGTGATGCAGTCGTCCGCCGAGCGCGAGACAGGCGAGGGCTCCGCTTTCATCTGGGACGACCGCGGGCACGTCATCACCAACTACCACGTCATTTCCCTCAACCGCGGCCAGCAACTCGCCGACCGGGCCAAGGTCACCCTTGCCGACGGCACCACCTGGGACGCCGAACTGGTGGGCGGAAGCCCGGACCTCGATATCGCGGTGCTGAAGATCGACGCGCCCAGGTCGTCGCTGGTGCCCATCACCATCGGCACCTCGAGCGACCTCGTGGTGGGCCAGCGTGTCTACGCCATCGGCAACCCCTTCGGCCTCGACCGGACACTGACCACCGGCATCGTGAGCGCCATCGGGCGCACGATGGAATCTGTTTCGGGCAACGAGATCACCGGCGTGATCCAGACCGACGCGGCCATCAACCCCGGGAACTCCGGCGGCCCGCTGCTCGATTCCGCCGGGCGGCTCATCGGCATGAACACGGCCATCCGAAGCCCTTCCGGCGCGAGCAGCGGCGTCGGCTTCGCCGTGCCCGTCGACACCATCGCCGACGAAGTGCAGTACCTGCTCCAGAGTGACGGCCGCCCCCGCGCCGTTCTCGGCATCACGCTGATGGACGAACGCATCGCGGCCCGCTTCGGCGTCCAGAAGGGTGTGCCACTGCTTGAGGTGTCCCCCGGCAGCGGCGCCGACGAGGCCGGCCTCCGCGGCACACGTCAATCCCGACGCACCGGCGCGGTCTCGCTGGGCGATGTCATCACGCAGGTGAACGGGAAATCGATCACGAACCTGCTCGACATCCGGCGTGCGCTGCGCGGGACCTCGCCGGGCGACAAGGTCGGCGTGGTGTACATGCGTGACGGAGAAGAGCGCCGCACCGACGTGGTGCTGACCGCGCCGCCGCCGGTTGGAGACTGAAGCGGCGCTGGACGCTGGTTCAGTGATCGCCGTGGACGTCGATGACGAACGGGACGGTGATCACCTTGCCCGCGTGCTTGAACTCGAGCCAGGTTCCGTAGACGCCTTCCGCAGGGAAGACCGCTTGCACACGCAGTTCGCCAGTGCCGGTGCGTTCCACGGCGGTGGCAGTGACGAGGCGATCCCGCGCGGCGCTGACGGCAACGAAGTGGGCTGGGCCGCCGTAGATGTCCTCTGTGGTAATGCCGCCGGGCTTGGCGGTCTCGTCGATCATGTACGTCAGTGTGACGGGTTCGCCGGCGTGGACGTGATCGTGGCCGCTGATTCGGGCGAGGTAGCCGTCGATTGATTTTGAGGGTTCTGTGTCGGGGGTGATGACGGGGTTGGCGGGGATGACGCTGTTCAGCAACTCCATATCGCCCGATGCGAGGATCAACGGTTCGACCCTACCCAACGGCTTCGATACGGAGAACAAGGTGTGTCGCGTGGTCGAGCCTTTCTTGAACGCGAACGTGAAGAATCCGCTGATGTCGGCGTTCGCAGCGGCGTGAACGAAGAACTGCAGGGTGCTGTCGACGACGAACAGGTGCATGGCGTGATCGCCGTGGGGCTCGTAGGACTTCAATGTGCTGCCGGTTGCATCTTGAAGTGATGCCTTGACCACCGCGTCGCCGGCCGTCTCGGGGAAACCGTCGTAGCCGATGTTCAGAGAGTACCTCGGTGCCACCGTATCGAGTTGCGGCATCATGCCTTCGATCTCTTTCCACTTCGCCACCACGACGTCTGATTTGCCGGAGTCCGCCGCGACGTGCATGGCGTCCACGAGCGTCGCGAGGTCCTGGCCCAGCGTGTTGATCGCGCGGATGTTCGCGGGGGCCGATCCGGGCTTCGCGGCGGCAAGCTTGCCCATCGCCCGCGCCGGCACCGCCACGCCGTCGGAGAGTTCGTGGAGCGCGTGCATGTCGCCCCGCGCCACCGCCTCGCCGATCTGCTGCAGCCCGTCACGGATGAGGTCCGTGGCGTGGTCGAAGTTCCGCGGCTGGATCACCACGCCGTGATGATGGTGGTGGTGATGGTGGTCGCCTTCGTCTTCATCGTGGGCCCACGCCACCGGCGCGGCGACGAGCGAGACGGTCAAGGCCAGACGGGCGATCCGACGCGAGGAAAACAGGCTCATTCGGTGCTCCTTTGCAGATGCAACACTGTAGCATGTTGCCGAACCCCCCGCCCGCTATGGTGTGCCCATGCAACGGACGCGCATCAAAATCTGCGGCATCAGGGACGAAGAGACCGCGCTGGTCGCCGCCGAGTGCGGTGCCGATGCGCTTGGGTTTGTCTTCTTCAAGGGCTCGCCTCGGTACATCGAGCCGGGCGACGCGTGGGAGTGTGCCGCGGCGTTGCCGCCGTTTGTCCACACCGTGGGCCTGTTCGTCAACGCCAAGGCCGAGACCATCGACGAGACGCGCGAGGCGTTCCCGTTCGATATCACCCAACTCCACGGCAACGAGCCCGAGCCGGTGGTGCGCGAGGTCATGCCGCCGGTGATCAAGGCGGTGAAGTTTGACCCCGCGACTATCGAAGCGGAATTGCACAAGTGGAACCTCGTCGAGGAAATCTGCGCGGTGCTCATCGACGGCTCGGCCGGCGGCGAGGGTGTGGCGTTCGATTGGTCGGCCCTCGCGAGAGTGCGGGAGACCTGCGAGCACCCGATCATCCTTGCGGGAGGACTGACGCCGACGAACGTTGGGGAGGCGATCCGTGCCGTGCGCCCTTGGGCGGTGGATGTCAGCAGCGGAGTCGAGCGTGAGAAAGGCGTGAAGGACCCGGCGCTCATCGCGGCGTTCTGCGAGGCGGTGCGGCGGGCGGACGCCGAAGGTTGAGCGCTTTACCGGATTTCTTCGTGGCTGAATGCCGTCGGCTGTTCGGTTGGCACGCAGATTGCGCCCCCGGGAGGGCTTGATTCGGTGATCGGACCGGACCGCGCCGACGTACAGTCATTCATGCAGGGACGTGCCGTTTCCCGAATGATCTTGCGTCGAGACCCGCCCCGGAGGATGCCATGGATGCACGAGAAGCCACACGCAGGAACGACCCGCCGGAGCACCTTCTGCGCATCCGCGCGATGAGCGATCAGACCGTTGGGTCGCCCGTGAATCCAAAGCCGCAGTCCATCGTTGAGCGCCGACCGCTGGAGGCGGATTTGTTCGCCTCGCGGAACCACGTGCCCGATGCATTCGAATCGCGCTGCGGCGCGATGGGGCAGGTCAGCGAGCCGGTGAACTGAGCACAACGCGGCCCGTTGCAGTTTCACAAGCCGGTGACGTTTTCGTTTTCATCAGGGTCCGAATCTGCGGCAGACTCAGGTGCGACTGTCGGCGTGAATTCTGCTCCGGCGATTTCGGGTGGTATAGCGTCCCACACCCGTTCAATCTGCGCGATCCCCAGCGAGAGCACCTCAGCGGTGAGGTCGGATTGCCGAAGCGCGACCATCTTCCCGCCGACGAACCACCACGCGCTCACCTTCTCATCGGCCGCGAGTGCTTCACGTACCTGTGACGTGAGCAGCAGATCGGCGAAGCCGGGGTCGTCGGCGTTCACGATCCAGTCGCGATCAAACGCCGCGCGGGCCGATTCCTCCATGTTCGGCGGCGGGGCCGCGGGGTCGGGCTTGCCCTTGCCCATCATCCCGCGCACCCACTTCACCAGCGAGTTCCGCCGTGAGATTTCCACCTTCGGCCAGGCTGGGGTGTCCACGGCGATCACGGCGTGCTGCACCACGTGCGTGCTCTTGCCCGTGCTCACCATGTACAGGTGCTTGAACGCCGTGAGGGCGAGCCCCGACCCGAGGGGGCCGAACACGATGTTGGTGACCGTGCCGCCCTTGGTCAGCGGCTTGACGATGGACCACGCCTTGGCGAACGCTTTGTCTCCCTTGGGCTGGAGCGCGAGCCCCATCGCTTCAATCGCGGCCTTGAACTCCGCCTGCTTCCGCCGGTTGTGCTTCGCCGCGGCGATGATGATCCCGACGAGCGCCGCGACGAAGAACACGCCCAGCGTGCCGAGGATCACCGGGATGAGCCAAGAGGGAACGTTCACGCGGGATCATTGGCAGCGAGGCACCGGGGCGTGCTAAGAAAGGGGCGTGAACGTCGCACCCGGCAGCACGTGGGTGTTGACGAGATCACCGACCTTGAACTGGTCGGCCCTCTGGAGATCGCCGAGCTTCAGGATGATCGGCATCGGAGCCTGGACGGTGATGGTGCCGGCGGAGGTTCCGGGGGTGTTCCCCGTGCCGGGGTTCACCTCCACGACACGCCCCTGCACGATGCGGGGCCGCCCCATGACCGGCTCGACAAACTGCCCGCCGGTGCGGACCACGTCGATGCGTCGGGCCTGCCCCTTGATAATGCCAATGACCCGCTTGCCCGGCTGGGCCGAGGGTGCACGCTCCGGATCGAGGTGCAACTGGTAGTCGGTGCCGGCGAACCCGACGACGACACGCGACGCGGACGCCGACACGAGCACGCCGCGAGCCTCGGAAGGTGTGCGCGGCGTCGGGACGGCGGTGGGGGTGTTGAAGGGGATGGACATGCGGGGGAGTTTATCCAGAGATGAGGAGGAAGGGGGGAAATCGCAAATGGCAAAGAGCAAATGGCAAAGTGGTCGAGTGGTCGAGTGGTCGAGTGGTCGAGTGGTCGAGTGCGGGGAACGAAAAACCCCCACTCATCGGATGAGCGGGGGCGTTGGGTTCGATTCCCGAGATCGATCTGATTGATGGCCAGTCCCTGGCCCCCGGCGCCTCTCCGGTGCCCAGTGCCCAGTGCCCAGTCCCAAGGTCCTACTTGATGAAGAGCATCTCTCGGTAGGTGGGCAGGGGCCAGAGGTCGTCGGAGATGTTGCGTTCGAGTTCGTCGCCGATCTCGCGGAGGTCGAGCATCGCCGGGAGGACGACGTCGCGGAGATGTTTGGCGTGCTTCTCGTGGTTCTCCTCGTGGTGTTCGAGGTGGCCTTCGAGGGTGGAGATGGCGGCGCGGAATGAGGCCGCCAGCGCGGCGAAGTCTTCGAGGGCGGCGCGGAGGTCGTCGCACTCGACACCTGCCGCCTGGGTCGCCCCGACGCTGTCGGCGAGTTCGGCCTGCTGGCGCACAGCGGCGGGGAGGATGCCGGTGCGGGCGATCTGCACCGCGGTGTTCGCCTCGATGGTGACGTGCTTGATGTACTGCTCGACGCAGATGTGGTAGCGGGACTCGGTCTCGATCTTGTTGAACACGCCGTACTTCTTGAAGAGGTCTGCCGCCTTTTTGCTCTTCATGGCGGGGAGGGCGTCGACGGTGTTGCGGAAGTTGGGGAGGCCGCGCTTCTCGGCCTCGGCGTGCCATTCCTTCGTGTAGCCGTCGCCGTTGAAGATGACGCGCTTGTGCTTCTTGATGATGTCCTTGAGAAGGCTGGAGACGGCGGCCTTGAGCTTGGCCTCGTTGCCGGTGTGCTTCTCGAGTTCGCCGGCGATGTAGTCCAGGCTCTCGGCGACGATGGTGTTCAGCACCACGTTGGGGAAGGCGATGGACTGGCTGCTGCCCACGGCGCGGAACTCGAACTTGTTGCCTGTGAAGGCGAAGGGGCTGGTGCGGTTGCGGTCGGAGGTGTGCAGCGGGAGGTCGGGGAGGGTGTTGGCGCCCAGGTCGAGCTTCTTGCCCTTGATGGTGCTCTTGGTGCTGCCGGATTCGAGCTGGTCGACGATGTCCTGCAGCATGTCGCCCAGAAAGATCGAGATGATGGCGGGCGGGGCCTCGTTCGCGCCCAGGCGGTGGTCGTTCGCCGCGGAGGCGACGGCGGCGCGGAGCAGGTCGGCGTGGATGTCCACGGCCCGGATCACCGCGCACAGCACGGTGAGGAACTGCATGTTGGTGTGGGTGTCGTCGGTGGGGTCGAGCAGGTTGACGCCGGTGTCGGTGGCGAGCGACCAGTTGTTGTGCTTGCCCGAGCCGTTGATGCCGGCGAAGGGCTTCTCGTGCA
>CAYZFW010000083.1:0-8140 GCA_964477615.1 uncultured Phycisphaeraceae bacterium
GAGCGGAGCAGTTCCGTCTCGACGGCGCCGGGTGCGACGCAGAACGCACGGACACCGATCGCGGCGCCTTCCTTCGCCGCGCTCGCGGCCATGAGCGACACCGCCGCCTTGGTCCCGGCGTACGCGAAGAAGCCGGGGAAGGGGTCGAGCGACGCCCAACTCCCGACGTTCACCACACACCCACCGCCTTGGCTCGAGAACGCAGGCCACACCAGGTGCGTGAGGTACGCCGGGCCGACGGCGTTCACCGCGTAGGTCTCCGCGATCAGCCGCAGGTCCGAGCGTTCGATGGGGGTCACGCTCGCGGTGCCGGCGTTGTTCACGAGCGCATCGATCCGACCAAACTTCCCAAGCGTCTGGTCGATCAGTCGGCGGGCCGACTCCGGGTCGCGCTGGTCCAGGTTCATCGGGACCACCGGCGTGCCCGACGCGCCAATCTCGGCGTGCAGGTCCACCGCCGCCTGCTCCAGCCGCCGGATCGAACGCCCCGCGATGACCACCCGCCAGCCCTTGCCGGCGAGGAGTTCCGCCACGGCGTAGCCGATGCCCGAGCCGCCGCCGGTGACAATCGCGACCTTCCCAGCGGATTCGGTTGGTCCCATGGAGGGAGTGTACGCGTGGGCGTCTGCTACGCTTTGGCTCTATGGCCCGCTGGCTCATCTTCATCGCGTTCGCGGCTGTGCTCGGGGTGCCGTTTGCCGTGCGTCCGCCCGAGGCGGTCGCGCCCAAGGGGGCCGAGCGTCTGGTGATCATCACGCCGCACGTGGAGCCGATCCGCGTGGAGTTTGCTCGGGCGTTCAACGAGTGGCACCGCGCGAAGTTCAACACCCCAGTCGTCATCGACTGGCGCGTCCCCGGCGGGACGAGCGACATCCAGAAGCAGCTCAAAGCCATCTACGAAGGGGCGATCGCGTCGGGTCAGCTCACGCCCGCTGGCGAACTCGCCGCGGGCTTCGGCCCCATGCCCTTCGATCTCTTCTTTGGTGGAGGGACCTTCGAGCACTCCGAGGCGAAGCGCGGCGTCAAGGCTGTTCCGAAGGATGGCACCGAACCCGTTGCAATCAGCATGTCCATCTCCGCGGCGTTCCCACAGGCGACGCTGGATGAGTGGTTCGGGCGAAACGAACTGGGCTCGGGCTTTCTGTACGACCCGCCCGATCCGAAGAAGAACGACCCGGGCCAATACTGGATCGGCACCGCCGCGTCGGGCTTCGGCATCGTGTACAACCGGCCGCTGCTGCGCCAGTTCGGCATCAGCGACCCAACGCGCTGGGAAGACCTGTGCGACCCACGCCTCCGCGGCTGGGTGGCCCTGGCCGACCCGCGCCAATCCGGGTCGGTCGCCACGCTGTACGACTCGATCCTCAACAACTACGGCTGGGAGCGCGGCTGGCGGACCCTGCGTGAACTGTGCGCGAACGCCCGCTCGTTCAGCAACTCATCGCCAAAGGTCCCGCTCGACGTCTCCCAGGGCGAGGCGGCGATGGGCGTGGCCATCTCGCACTACGGGCGTTTCCAGGCCCAGATGGTGATGGAGGAGGGCGAGACCCCCGAGACCTCGCGCGTGGGCTATGTCGATCCGCCGGGGGTTGTGTACGTCGATGCCGACCCCGTCAGCCTGATGCGCGGCGGGGCCAACCCCGTCGTCGCTAAGCGCTTTATCGAGTTCTGCCTCACCGACGCCGGGCAGGCGCTGTGGCAGTTCCATGTCCGTCCAGGCGGGAAAGCGGCCGCGCTCAATGAGTCCGACCCGGCGACGTGGGGGCCGTCGGAGTTCGAGCTGCGCCGCATGGCCGTGAAGCGATCGCTGTTTGAGCGCTACCAGGACCGCATGGTGGACAAGACCAACCCCTTCACCATCGCCAGCACGGTCAAGGAGAAGGGCTGGCGCAGCAGCGTCTCACCGATGATGGGCGCGTTCGGCATCGACACCCACCAGGAACTCATCGCGGCGTGGAACGCTCTGAACGCCGCGAAACAGCGCGGCGCCTCGCCCGAGACCGTGGCGAAGATGGAAACGCTCTTCTACGCCATGCCACCGTGGACCACGGCGGAGGGGACCACGCTCGAGTTCACCGAGGCGAACTACAAGGTGATCCGCGAAGACTGGAAGAAGGCCGAGAAGGACGGGCGCCTGCCGCGCATCCGTGCGGATTGGATCCGCTTCTTCCGGGGCAAGTACGCGGAGATCGTGGCGACGACTCGGTAACGGTGCAGTCAATACCTCGGCACCGACGGGTCCACTTCGATCGACCAGCGGTCGATGCCGCCGGCCATCGACACGGCCCGCTCAAACCCGCGCTGGCGCAGGAACGCCGTCACCCGCAGCGAACGCACGCCGTGGTGACAGTGGACGATGACGGTGTCATCCTCGTGTCCTTCGATCTCACTGAGGCGGCGCTCGATCTCCTGCATCGGGATCAGCACGGCCCCTTCGATCCGCGCCGCGGCAAACTCCTCGGGTGTCCGACAATCCAGGAGCAGCGCGCTTGTGTCTTGTCGCAGCAACGACGCGGCGTCGCGCGGGGCGATCTCCCATCCACCGGGCGCCGAACCCGCGCTCACTTGGGCTGCTCCGAGGCGGGCGCTGCGTCAGCAGTTGGTGCCGGGGCACGAACCCAGCCGCGGGGCCCGATCCACGCGCCGCCGTTGGCACGCAGCTCCACGCTTTCTTCGGGTGTTGGAAACCGCCCGCCATGGCGCGCACCCGCCACCCGCCCCGCCAGCATCGAGCCGCACGAGGCCGCGTCGACGCGATCCATCGGGACACGGACGACGGTCTCTGGCCACCCCGAGCGGTCGGCGCTGACCACCGTCCCGCCGGCGGACTCACTGAGCGGGGGCTGAGGCTGGACAAGCGCAAGCGGCTCACCCGATCCGACGCCGCCGAGGGTCAGCCGGTCGTTGTCTCGCGCGGCGCAGCCCACCAGCAGCGGCGACGCGGCGACCACAAGAGCGAATCGAGAGGAGTTTCGACGGGTGAGCATGACCGCATGGTAGTTCCGGGTGGCACTCCCGTGCGAACTACGCTGCTCCGCCGTGCAAGCGCCCACCGCGACCTTTTCCCGCCTCACCCCCGCCTCGTCCCACACCGGCGGCGCGGTGTCGCTGATCCAGATCGATGCCCCCCCGGGCGCGAGCGAAGCGGACGCCTCCCGGATCATCGACTGCGTGATCGAATCGTTCGGGCTGGGCCCGATCCCGCTGGAGATCGGCACGCTGCGACTCCGCCGGCTCGCGGATGCTGATGACGTGCTCGTGGCGCGGCCGAGCGCTCGGATTCTGCACGTGTCCACGCACGCCGGACGAGCGGTGGAGCACGCCGTGGTGCGGGCACTCGCCCAAGCGGGCCTGGAGCAGCGCCCGGCGGATGCACTCGACCCGCGCACGCTCTTCCCCGAAGCCCGCTCGCTCGCGGAGGCGTGCGCGCTCGACACCCTCTCGCGTGCGGCATCCCCGATCGCGGTCGCGCCGGTGCTGCGGCAGGTTGCGCTCTGGGAAAGCTCCAGCGCCCCAAGCCACCAACCGGCGACCAGAGACGCCGCACATGAAGAAGCCCGCTCGCTCGACCGCCTGATCCACCCCCCCACCGTCGCCGCGATCGGCCCGGCGAACGTCGGGAAGAGCACGCTGCTGAACGCGCTCGCCCGCGCCGAGGTCGCGCTCACGCTCGATCAACCCGGCACCACGCTCGACCACGTCGGGGTCACGCTCACGCTCCACGGCGTGACGCTGCACTGGCTCGACACGCCCGGCTGGCAACCCGGCCAACTGCCCGAGGCGCACGCCGAGGCCCACGCCCTGGCCCGCGCCGCCGTGGCGCACGCCGACCTGATCCTGAACTGCGCCGACGCGGCGTCCGGCTTCATCGATCCATCGCTCATGGGTGCGGGATCACACCAGTGGGTGATCCGCGTTGGAACCAGATCAGACCGCGGCCCGGCCCCGCACGCGGACATCCAGACCGCCGCGATCCGGGGCGATGGGATCGACGCGCTCGCCGAAGCGGTGGCCGGGGCGCTGGTGCCCCGTTGGCTGAGAGAGAGCGCCGCCCCGCCGCGCTGGGCGTTCCACCCCGCGCTCCGCCCGCCGCCGGGTAGCCGCGCCGAGGCGTAAGATCGTGGGCGTTCACACGCACGCGGGCGTGGCGGAACTGGCAGACGCGCGGGATTTAGGTTCCCGTGTCCTTACCGACGTGCAGGTTCGATTCCTGTCGCCCGCATTGGACTTCGACTCGACGGGCCATGGGTGGGCAAGCCCGGCTCGGCCGATTCAGTTGTCGCTCGAAGGATGAGCCATGAGGTTCGGCTTCGTGGCTGTTGTTGCGTCTCTCGCCGCTCTCACCCCGTCGTTTGAGCCAGCCGGGTTCGGCAAGCCCCGGGATCGCGCCGTCGGAAAGATCGTCGTCGCCAACGACGAGTGGACGTTGTCGAACACCGGGTTCACTGCGCCAAGCGACAGTGCACGGTTCGCCGTCAATGTCGCGTCGTTCTTCACCGGCGGTTCGCCCGGCTCGTTCCTCGTGTACTCGTCAAACTTCGGACTGACGCAGTCGAGTCTGCGTGTCGCGATGGAGGGTGCAGGCCACACTTGGACCGTCAACTCTTCGCTGCCCTTCACCCTCAATACCCTTCTGAACTACGACGCAGTATTCGTTTGCGGCAGCGGGGCTGTCGGTGCCAGCAGCCAGGTTCTGATCGCCTATGTCAACGCGGGAGGTTGCGTGTATGTCGCCGGCGGAACGGGCGAACTCATTGAGCCCACGATGTGGAACCCGTTCCTGAACACGTTCGGACTCTCGTTTCCGACGGCGAATTCCAACAACATCACGGGGCAGATCGCCATCAACAGCACGCACCCGCTCATGGCGGGCGTCGACACGCTCTACCAGGCCAGCGGCAGCACGGTGGCGGACCTGGACGCCGCGAGTTCGTCGAACCTCGTCATCGCCACACACACCAGCGGGCAGGGCCTCTACGCCGTCTTCGCCCCGCCTTCGTGCCCCGCCGATCTCAACGGCGACGGACTGGTCAACACCGCCGACCTTGTTCGCTTCCTGGGTCGGTTCGGTCAACCCACGACCGTCGGGGGCGAGGGTGACTTCAACAGCGACGGCGCGGTGAACACGGCCGACCTGGTGTTTTTCCTTGGACGGTTTGGGGTGCCGTGCTGACGCGACCAGTGGCGCGGTCATGCTCGGCCTTCGGAACGAACGAGGCAGTCCACATCCATGAATCAGCCGGTCCGCGCTGGTGAGCAAAGCTTCATGGGTTGTTTCCTCTCCCGTCGGATGGGCGTGAACGGTCATCGCGTGTGCTTCCGCCGCCGCCTCAAGGCAACATCGTGCAACCTACTGGCACGACTGCCCGAACGCCGACAGGAACGCGGTCAGGTCGATCGTGTTGACCACGCCGTCGGCCTGGATGTCGCCCGGCGCGCCGACGATCACGCTGTTCCCGAAAGCGCCCAGCAGCGCCGTCAGGTCCGCCGTGTTCACCAGATCGTCCCCCGTGAGATCCGCCGGGCACGGCGTGATTCGGCTGATTCGGTAGATCCGCCCCGTCGCAGTCAACACATACGGCAGGCGGTCCGGTCCGAGTTCGATCGCGAGAGCCCCTGTCGGAAGCCCGCCAAAGCCCGTGCCCGCGAGCAGTTCCGCGGCCTCGGTGTTCAGGGGGTTCTCGAACGCCCCCGCGTCGTTGACGCCGTCCTGAAGCCCGGGGTTGTTGAACACAAACCCGTTGCGTGCGGCGTTGAGGCGGAGCATCCACAGGTTGCCGGTGTTCACGTTGCCCACAAGCACCGCGTTATTGAACGCGGCGCCCAACGCCGACGCGTAGAGGTGCCGGATGGCGGTGATACCGACCGTTCCGAGCCACGAGAACTTCGGATCCGCGTAAGTGGAACCGGGCAGATTCACGATGCCAGCGATCGAACCTTCCTGGTCCGGATGGCCGACCGGCCCCATGACATCGCCGTGCCCGCTGTTCAAGCCGGGGAAGACGAGGTTGATCTCGTCGAAGACGCCCTCGCCGTTGTCGGTGTTCCAGAGTGTGCCGGTGAGCGGGTCAAAACTAAGCGCCCAGGAATTCCGGATGCCGTAGGCGAACCACCGCCCCGCGCCGGGGGTTGACGCGAACGGGTTCCCGGCGGGTGTGGTGCCGTCGTCATTGAGCCTGAGAATCACGGCGAGATCAGCTGTCGTCGTACCCGCGTAGTTCGCCGAGATGAGCAGGCCGGCGTGGCCGGGGATCCAGGTGACGCGGCGCAGGTCGCCGGTGGGGATGTAGAGCTTGCCGTCGTTGCCGAAACGCGGGCCGCCGCCGTGGTGGTAGCGCGTGTCGAAGGTGGTCGAGATGATGCGGGTGTCGAAGGTGAGCGCCCCTGCGCCGGCGTTGGCTGCGGGGTCCCACACAAACCGGTCGGTCACGTTCTGCGTGGGCAGGCTGACGGAGAAGTTGGGCTGGGTGGCGATGACCGACTGAGCGGTATCGACGCCGGGCGTGGGCGAAAGGTCATAGCGGATGTAGACGTAGCCGTTGGTGGCGAAGTTGGGATGGAGGCAGATGCCCTGGACGCCGTACTCGGTCTGGCTGTCGTTGCCGGTGGGCGAGACGATGTCGAGGTCGGCGACAAACGGCCCCGGCGTGACGACCTGGCCGGGGAGCAGATCAAGCCGGACCACTTTCCCGTCGCCGCGGCGCGCGGCGAGGATGGTGTCGGCATCGACAAAGACAAAGCCAGTTGCGATCTGGCCCTGCCCGCCGCCAAGACCGTCAGCGACCTGCGCGACCTGCAGCCGGGCATCGCGCATGGCGGGCTGGGCGAGCGCGGTCTGACCGACACCGAGCAAGACAGCGGCGTTGAGACCGAGCGACAGGAACCGGGAGTTCTCGGTGCGTTTCATGGGGTTGAAGCTACATCACTGCATGAGCAAAGCAATAGGGCCGAGGTGGTTCTCGGCCCTTTCTGCAGTGAAGTTCGCTTCATGTCTCGGACGGCGTTCACAAAACGCACAGATCGACCCTGCGTCGCACCGTACTGACACCGAATCACCCGTGAATCAGCCTTCCCTCGCTCGCCAAAGATGCCTCGTGGATCGCCTCGTGCATCGTCGGGTGAGCGTGCACCGTTACGTTCAACTCTTCGGTCGTCGCTTCGAGCCTGCGCGCAAGGGTCAGCTCGGCGATCAGTTCCGTCGCCTGGTCGCTGAAGATGTGAGCCCCCAACACTTCGCCGCGCGGCAAGCCTCGGATGATCTTCACGAGGCCGGTGTTCTGCGCACTCGCGATCGCCTTGCCGTGGGCCTGCAGCGGGTAGTTGCCGATGGCGTAGTCCTTGTCCTTGACCTTGCCCATCTCTTTCAGGGCGCGCTCGGTGTAGCCCACGCTGGCGACCTGGGGGTGGCAGTAGGTGCAGCCGGGTATCACGCCGTAGTGCATCGGGATGGGATCGTGCCCGGCGATTCGCTCCACGGCGATGATCGCCTCCTCGCTCGCCACGTGCGCGAGCCACGGCGGGCCGATGATGTCGCCCACGGCGTACAGCCCGGGGATGTTCGTCTTGTAATCGATGACCGGATCGCCCTGCTCGCCCCACTTGAAGTCGGTCTTGATGTGGTCTTTGAAGGTCTCGAGGCCCAGCGAGGCATCGAACAGACCGTCGTAGCGGCCCTTGACGCCGATGGCCAGCAACACCTTCTCAGCTTCGAGGACTTCCTTCTTCGACTCATCGGCCTTGCCGTTCACAAACGGGGCAACCGTCACCTTGACTCCGCTGGCCGTCTTCTCAACGTTCAGCGTGGTCGTGTTGGTCCGGATGTCCATCCCCTTCTTCTTGTACAGCTTCTCGACAGCAGCGCAGACATCATCATCCTCCACAGGCAGCACCCGCGGCATCATCTCGATGACCGTGACCTTGGTGCCGTAGGAGTGGTAGAAGTAGGCGAACTCCATGCCGATGGCGCCGGCGCCGACGACGATGAGGCTCTTGGGCTGCGTCTTGGTGTTCATCGCCTCGCGGGCGCCCATGATCTTGTCGCCGTCGAACTTGGCGAAGGGCAGTTCGCGGGCCACCGAGCCGGTGCAGATGAGGAGGTTGGTGGCGGTGAGGGAGTCACGCTTGGCGCCGATGGTGGTAC
>CAYZFW010000084.1:0-2952 GCA_964477615.1 uncultured Phycisphaeraceae bacterium
TGCTGGGCGGCCTGGGTGATGAGCCTGGCTTCGACTTCGCCGCCGTAGGGCAGACGCTGGGTGGCGCGGAGTTCGTTGATGACGGTGAGGGCGGAGTCGTAGTTGGCGTTGTCGCCCAAGCCGGCGACGCTGGCACGGATGTCGTCAAAGAGACGCGGGCCCCAGCGGTGCTGCTCGATGAGCAGGCGGATGGCGGCCAGGAGGTATTCCTCCTCGGCGGAGCGGTACTCGCGACCGGACCTCTGGGCGGTCTTGAACGCGGACTCCAGATCGAGGGCGGCGGCGGTGTCGGGCTCGAGGGCGTAGGACTCGAGACGCGAGAGGACGTCGGCGGGGGCGGTGCTGGCGGGGGCGTAGCGGAGGTCGTCGGCGGAAGGGTTGGTGGAATCGGGGCGCTCGTTGACGAGGCGCTTGCGGTCGGCGGAGGAGGTGGGGCCGGACTCGCCCTCGGTGAGTTTGCGGGGTATTGGTGCGACGGCCCCGCCGCCGAGGGTGTCGGTGCGGGCCTTCACGAGGCGTTCGACGCGTCGGTCGATGGAGTCCATGTTGGCGCAGCCGCCGACGAGGAGGGCGAGCGCAGCGGCCATGGGGAGGGCGGCGGCGCGGGCTGGTTGGACCCGGGCCGAGGGCGGGGATTGGACGGGGGCCTTCGGTGGGGTTGGGGTGGGCATGCGTCGGCTGCGAGTGTACGGGTCGGGGGTGTGGGTTACCGGGTGGTGTTCGGTGTGTTGCAGGGTGCGGAAGCGGGGCGTACCCTTGTCCCCTCTTTTCAATCGTTCGGGCCGGTCCTGGCTTCCCCAGGACCCCGGCGCGGGGATTGACGGGGTGCCGGCGGCCTCTGCGGACGCCGGGGTCGATTCGCGGAGAACTCTTGGACGCCCCCCGGCGTTCAACCCGTCCGGGATTCGGAGAAACGCCGGCGGGTGTTCCCCCTTCTCCGCCCGAATGCTCTCTCTCGGGGTCCTGCCCGGGGTGCCCCACCCCCCGTGCCCGGACCTTCAACCTCTTCTTCAGGAGCCTCAACCGATGCCCTCGATCACCTCGGACGGACATACCTTCAGCGTCGACGGACGGCGTGTGTGGGTGGTCTCCGGGACGATGATGTTCTCGCAGATGCCGCGGAGCCAGTGGGCCCCGAGGCTGCGTGCCGCGCGCGAGGCGGGGCTGAACACGGTCGAGGTGCCGGTGGTGTGGTCGTCGCACGAGCCGCGGCAGGGCAAGTTTGTGTTCGAGGGCGACCTCGACCTGGGGGCGTTCATCAAACTGGCGGACCAGATGGGACTGCACGTGATCGTGCGGGTGGGTCCTTGCGTGGGCGAGGGGTTGGACCTTGGGGGGTTGCCGGCGTGGCTGCCGGTGTTGAAGGACGGGGCGGCGGTCGGGATGACGGGTGGGGTGACTGGGGGCGTCCGATCGCATTCGCCGGCGTACCTGGGGTCGGTGGCGTCGTACCTCTCGGCGGTGTGCGAGAAGATCGTGAACCTGCAGGTGACGGGCGGGCCCAACCGGCGCGGCAAGGGGCCGATCATCGCCGTGGTCGCCGAGCACCGCTGGCTGTGCGGCGACGACGGGGTGGTGTCTCTAGCGACGAACACCGGGGGCGTGATCAAGGAAGGCACCGACTACCTGCGCGAGGTGGCGCGCTTCCTGCGGGAGGGCGGGATCAATGTTCCGGTGATTGCGAACCACGACCTGTACCACGCCGCGGAGGCGCAGATCGAGGCGTGGAGCGGGTCGAGCCATCTCCATGCCAACCTGCGGCAACTGCGGGCGCAGCGCCCGGGGCAGCCTCGTCTGGTCATGGGCCTGCGCGGGGCGCACGACAAGGGCGGCGTCGACGTGTGGGGGCGGCCTGAGAGCCCCGGGCTTTCGAGTCGGCAGTTGGTGCGGGCGCTGGCGGAGTGTCTCTCGGCGGGGGCGCAGTTCAACATCGACGCGTTCGCGCCGGGCACGCGGCTGGGCTTTGCCGGCGGACGCATGGACGATGGAGCGGACGCGTTTGTCACGCCAGGGACGTCGGCGGCGGTGCTGGGCGAGGCGGGGCAGCGCACCGAGCGTTTCCAACTGCTCAAGCGGGTGGCGACGTTTGCCTCGACCTTCGAGCGGGTGATGTGCGGGCTTGATCCGGCGTACCAGCCGGTGACGGCGGCGGCCGATGCGCCCGTGGACACCGGCGGCAAGAAGGGCAAGAAGGGCGAGCAGGTAGTCAACGCCGCGTCGGTGGTGCACTGCACCGGGTCGCAGGGCTCGGTGGTGTTTGTGTTCTCGTCGGGCGAGGGTCGGCGGACGGTGCGGCTGGTGCTGGGCGATGGTTCGACGCTGCCGGTGACGCTGGATTCGCAGGACGCCGCGTGGGTGCTGCTGGACACGCACCTCGCGGGGCGGGCGACCCTGGACTACTGCAACCTCAACGCGTTCGCGCTGGTGGGGCGCTCGCTGGTGTGTTACGGGCCGGCGGGCAGCGCGGGGCTGATCTCGATCAACGGCTCGGCGGTCGATCTCGTGGTGCCCGAGGGCGAGAAGCCGCTCATTCAGGAGATCGAGGGCGTCGCGGTCGCGGTGTGCAACGAGAAGTCCATCGACCGCGCCATCGCCACGCCCGAGGGCGTGTGGTTCGGCGCTGAATCGCTCGACATCGACGGCAACCCCGTGCCGATGCAGGGCGTCTCGAGCGTGCTCCGCCTGGGGGCCGACGGCTCGGTGCGCACGGCGGCTCTCAAAGCGCCAACCAAGCCCAGCGTCAAGATCGCGCTCGTCAACTGGTTCGGCTGCGACACCTCGGCGTACACGGGCGGTGACTCGCCGCGATACGCCCGGATTGATCGTCCGGGCACGCTCGCGGACCTGGGCGCACCGACCGGATATGGCTGGTACCGACTGCGGGTGAAGTCCGCGGCGTCACGCAAGATGAAGGCCGGGCTGTTCGAGAGCGCCGACCGCGTTCACGTGTGG
>CAYZFW010000084.1:2962-8104 GCA_964477615.1 uncultured Phycisphaeraceae bacterium
GGCGGCGAGGGCCTGGGTGTGTGGGGTCACGCGCCGGGCGCGACGCCGACGACCGAGACGGTGACGCTGGCGCTGGCCAAGGGCGAGACGCCGGTGGTGATGCTCGCGGACAATCTCGGGCGGCTGAGCGAGGGGTCGCTGATGGGAGAGCCCAAGGGCGTGTTCGGCGAGGTGTGGGAGGTGAGCGCGATCAAGTGCGGCGCGCCCAAACTCGAGACCGAGACGCCGGTGGAGCCGCTGAAGTTCCGCAGCCCGATCATGGGCCTCCAGATCGGCGACACGACGGACGCGCGGCGGATGGTCTGGAAATTCCAGCACAAGCGCAAGACGCCGGTGTTCGCTTGCATTGATGTGCCGCGGGACGACGGCTCACTCGCGCCGGGTCTGGTGCTGCTGAACGGGGCGGCCGTGGCGGTGGTCACGCCGGGCTGCTCGCTGCGGCTGCGGCTCGACCCCGAGAAGATCAAGCCCACCAGCACGCTGGAACTCGCCATCTGCGGCGACATGGAGCACGCCAGCAAAGCGCTGAAGGACTGCGTGAAACTTTTCGCGGGTGAATCGGTCATCGGCGAGAAGGGCGACTGGGGCTTCGCCAAGTGGGAGCCGCCCACAGGCAACGCCTGGGAGCCGCTGAAGAAGGGCGCCACACGCAAGGGCGACGCCCCGATGTGGTGGAAGACCACGTTCGAGATGCCCGAGGAGGGCGGCCCGGTGTGCTTCGACACCGAAGGCCTCAGCAAGGGCCAGGTGTTCATCAACGGACACAACCTCGGCCGCTACTTCACGGCAACCGGCACCCACAAGCACGTCGGCCCGCAGACGAAACTCACCATCCCGGAATCGTGGCTGAAGGAAGGCGCGATGAACGAGATCATCGTGTTTGACGAGCACGGCTTTGTGCCGTGGGGGTGCCGGGTGGTGAGTGCGGGGTGAGGGGGTCGAGGGTTACGTAGATCCCAGTCGTTCCGTAAAACGCTTTACTCAACGTTTTTCAACTTTTTTTGGAACTGGCGGCATCTCCGTGCAACTTACTTGTCGTATTAATACTGCGACTGACTCACTTTCACAGTTCACGTCCAACACCCAAGCGACACGGTACGAATTTTACGACAGGGCATGCTCTGTCTCTCAAAGTCATTGTCAAGGAGTGCTCATGACCAACTCATGCCTTCCTCATCGCCCCCGAGCCTCGATCCTCGTTTTGTCTGTGCAAAGGTGGCTGCGGTTGATGCTCGTGCTGTTTGCAATCTTCTTTGCGATCAGGCCGGGCATCGCGCACGCGGGGACTCTCTGCCCATCGACCGTGGTCTCAGCAAGTGATGCGGACGTGATTGCGGCCCATCAGGCGGTGTGGTCTGATGCCTTCGGACGCAACTGGAACTCGTCCAGTGCGGCGTGGACAACCGAGGTGATTTCCGGGAAGGCGGTATTCGAGGGAGTGACCGACACGGGCGATCCCTTCGTTTTGCGGTGTGTATTCGCAGGCGAAGTGACGGGTGTCTTCAGCAACTCGGGGATCGGATGGCCCAACACATCCAGGTCAATCAACTTCATCGGAATACTCACTGGCCCTTCGGGCTCGGTTGCGGTTGGTGGCGCTCAATACATCGATGCTCTTGCTCTCCCCGGGCGGCAGAACGCTCTTGCATTTGCAGACCTCTTCTGCCCGCAGGATGCGATGTTTTGGGAGCCCCCTGTCATTGTTCCGCCTTGGATCGAAGACGGTGAGGACCCGATACTTTTGGAGCAGCCCGGCCAAGAAGACCAGCCGGTGCCAGTCGAGCAACCGAACAACTGCATTCACAACTGCGGCGCGAACAAAGCGATCGACGACTCGAAGGCTGACAGCGATTACCAGGACGACATCAATGTCGCGAAGCTGAGGTTCACTACCGCGATTGCACGGGCCCAAGAGACGCGCGACTCCGCACTCGAGTCTGCCTCTGAGGGCCTGCAGAGTGACTTGCAGGCGGTTGGTGCTGGCACAACATTGTGCATGGGTACGTCATTGCTGACCTGCGGCCCGGCCTTACCCGTATGCATCGTCGCCTGTGCGGCCGCCGATGCGCTAGCGAAGAAGCTCGCCTACGACGCGTACAATGGGGCGGTATCCGCGGCGAACAGTCAGTTTCTCTCCGATACAAACGCGGCGAAGACCGCTTATCGTATTGACTCGAACAGGGCCAAGGCCAAGCGTGATCGGGCGAAGGAGTATGCCAAGCAGCGGTACCAGTGCTGCGTGATCAGCTGCCGCGGCGGCGAGTGTCCCCCTGTCCAGCCTCCCGGCGGCGGTGGAGACTCTTGACTGCCTCAAGGGAGGCAGGAATCAACATGACACCACTCATGATTTTCATCCCGGCGCTGATTGTCGTGGCGTTGATTGGTTCAAGGCAACAGCTCACCTGTGAAATCCAGCCCCGGCCGTTCCGGAGTGTTGTTGATCGTCCGATCCCGATACTGCTCACGTTCTTGGCGCTTGTCACGCTGCCAATGGCCGCGATCGCTGCGGCGACTGATGGGAGCGGGTTCCGCGGCTGGGCCACGGAGTTTCTTTCGCTCGTTCAGCGGTTCGCGTTGTTGGGCTTGATCGTCAGCGTTCCCCTCGTGATTCGCGCGTACCGTCTGTGGCGTGCTGATGGGGTTGAAGTCACCAGGCAGGGGCTGGATGTGGACGACGTTCGTTGAAATTTGCTGAGATTGGAACGACGCTCGTCGCGGACGCCGAGCATCGTGGCACGGGGGTGGTTCATCGGTGAATCGCGGATCGGGGCACGCCGGGGACGGCGTACCCCGGCACCCTTTGGCCGTGACGCGGTCCGTTGTCCTCATGTCTCTCGGTTTGAGTCAGCACTGCGAACCGAACACACCCAGGAACTGCGTGAGGTCGCTGGTGTTCACGCTCCCGTCGCCGTTGAGGTCGCCGGCGGTACCGGGGGGGACGGTCTGGCCGAAGGAGCCGAGGAACACGACGAGGTCGGCGGTGTCGATGGTGCCGTCGGTGTTGAGATCGCCGGGGCAGGCGACGGGGGTGGCGAGGAGGTGGAAGTCGTCGAAGTTCATGCGGGGGAACCCGTCGCTGCCGATGATCGAGATGCACAGGTACTTGCCGTCGATGTTGGCGGGGAGAATGGGCGGCGAGGTGTACTCGATGGTGATGGGGCGCATGACGCCGGTGGTGTCGCCGGGGGCGTCGAAGAGTTCGGACTGCGTGCCGACGAGGGTGACGGTGGCGGGGTTGCCGCGGAAGTAGAGGGCGGTGGTGTCGGGCACGGCGATGAGCGCGGCGAAGGCGGCGTAGTCGGAATCGAAGCGCCCGATGCCGGCGCGGAACGTCAATGTGTAGCGCGTGCTGGGCTGCACAAGAAACGGCAGCGTCTGCTGCATGGGCGTGACCTGCAGCGTGGCGATGTTCACGCCGGAGTAGCCGGTGATGTACGGCCCCTGGGTGAAGACGGGCGGGTTCATCGCGCCGGCGCGGACGATGGTGCTGGGATTCGTCGGCGTGAAGGTTCGCCAGCCGGGGACTTCAACAGGGCTTGTGTAATCGGGCCCGGCAAAGAAGTTGGCGCGGGTGCCGACGAAGACCCCAACGCCCCCCGCGCCGTTGGTGATCTCGCCGACATTCAGCGGTCGCGAGACCTGCTCGAAGTCGGGGTTGACAATCGGCACCAGGTACGGCGCGGCGGCGACGAGGGACCCGAGCATGATGGCGGCGGGGAGGGCGGGCATCCGCTTAGGCTACAAAGCCGCCGTACCGGAAGGAACGGGATTCGTGTGAAATCACGCCTGAAAATGGGAGCGGCCGCACGCCGCGGGGTTGGCACGGGCATCTCACGAGGACGAGAGAAGCCCGTGGCACGTTGAGCAGGCCCATCACACGTGCGAGAGTTTGTTCAGGCCGTTGAGGGCCGCGACCTTGTAGCACTCGGCGAGGGTCGGGTAGTTGAACACCGTGTTGACGAGGTATTCGACGGTGCCCTTGAAGGCCATGACAGCCTGGCCGATGTGGACGATCTCGGTGGCGCCGGTGCCGATGCAGTGGACGCCGAGGATCTCGTGGGATTCCTGGTGGATAAGGATCTTGAGCATGCCGTTGAGGTCGCCCAGCAGTTGGCCGCGGGCGATCTCGCGGTAGTTCGCGATGCCGGACTCGAAGGGGATGTCTTCTTTGGTGAGCTGCTCTTCGGTCCAGCCGACCATCGACATCTCGGGGATGGCGTAGATGCCGTAGGGGAACAGGTGCGGGACGCTCTCGACCTTGCGTCCGAACATGTGGCACGCGGCGATGCGGCCCTGCTCCATCGAGGTGCTGGCGAGGGCGGGGAAGCCGATGACGTCGCCGGCGGCGTAGACGGTGGGGCAGGAGGTCTGGTAGTTCTCGTTGACGCTGATTTTGCCGCGGGCGTCGGCGGTGACGCCGATGGACTGCAGGTTCAGTCCGTCGCTGGCGGCCTGGCGACCGGCGGCGTAGAGGAGGGTTTCGCCGCGGATGAGCTTGCCGGATTCGAGCATGACCTGCACGAGCTTGCCGTCGCTTGAAATAGCGCCCTCGGGGGCGTCGATGAGCTCGACGTTGACGACCTTCTCGCCCAGGCGGAGCGTCATGCCGGCCTGGCGGAGGTGGTACTGCAGGGCCTCGCCGATCTCGGCGTCGATGAAGTCCAGCAGACGCGGGCGGCCCTCGATGAGGGTGGCTTTGACGCCGACGGCCTGCATGATCGAGGCGTACTCGGTGCCGATGACGCCACCGCCTACGACGATCATCGAGCGGGGCAGCGCGTTCAAGCGGAGCACCTGGTCGGCGTCCATGATGCGGTGCCCGTCGAAGGGGATGTGGTTGGGGCGCGCGGGGCGCGAGCCGGTGGCGATGAGGATGAAGCTGGACTCGATGAGGCTGGTCTGGTTGCCGTGGGTGACGAGGACGGAGTTGGGAGAGGTGAGGGTGCCGTCGCCGTTGATGATGTCGACGCCGTTGCGGAGCATGGAGGCGCGGGAGATCTCGACCTCGGCGCGGACGATCTGCTGGGTCCATGAGGTGAGGTCCTGGATGGTGACGCGATGATTGGGCTGGTGCGACTCGCCCAGGAACGAGCGGAGGCGGGCGCCGGTGAGTTGGAGCACGGCCTCGCGGAGGCTCTTGCT
>CAYZFW010000085.1:0-8087 GCA_964477615.1 uncultured Phycisphaeraceae bacterium
CCGAGATGTTCATCGTCGAGGGTGACTCCGCAGGCGGCAGCGCCACGCAGGGGCGCGACGTGGAGACGCAGGCGATTCTGCCGCTGCGGGGCAAGCTCATCAACGTCGAGAAAGCGCGGCTCGATAAGGTGCTGGCGTTCGAGGAAATCCGCACACTCATCTCGGCGCTCAAGTGCGGCATCGGTGAGGACTTCGACATCTCGAAGCTCCGCTACGGGCGCGTCGTCATCATGACCGACGCCGACGTCGACGGCAGCCACATCCGCACGCTGCTGCTGACGTTCTTCTTCCGCCAGATGCCAGAACTCATCCGGCGCGGGAAGGTCTACATCGCGCAGCCGCCGCTGTACCAGATCACCCGCGGCAAGAAGTCGCAGTATGTGCTGAACGAAGGTCGCATGACCGAGGTGCTCGCCGAACTCGGCCTTGACGGTGCCTCGCTGGTGGTGCGCCATCTCGACGGCGATGCGACGCGCGGAGAGCGTGTCATCGAGGGCGAGAGCCTCAAGAAGGTCGTCAAACTGCTTCGTCGCCTGCACGAACTGGTGGAGATCGCCGAGCGCCGCGGCGTGCGCTTTGCCGAGCTCATTGAATCCACTGCCCACGATCCATCGGGCCGGCATGCGCTGCCGACGCACCGTGTGACCTGGGCCGGTTCGCCGGGCCAGCCGGGCGGGGATGAGTTCGCGTGGTCGGACGAGCAGGCCGCGGCGATCATCCGGAAAAACAACCTGCGCATGCCCGACTTCACCGCGGAGGCGGCGAACGGGCACGACACGCGGAACGGCACCGCCCCCGCCCCCGCCCCCGGAGACCCTCGCCCGCTCGCCGTCGTGCGTGAACTGCACGAGAACCGCGAGCTGGCGCACGTATTCGAGCAGCTCGCGCCGTTCGGGCTGCTGATGTCGGATTACACGCTGACGCGGCGCGAGGCGGTGACGGGCGAGAAGCTCCCGACGAAGTTCGCGTGGAGCACGCCGCAGCGTGCCGGGGCGATCAAGACGCGCGGCAGCGGCGAGGGTGACGCACGCGACGCGGAGGCCGCCGGGGATGACACCGCGGGCGAGAGCGCCTCGCCCGTTGAAGAGCCCACCGGCAACCGGCTGGTCGAGGCGGCGAACCTCCCGGCGATCCTGACCACGCTGCTGGATGTCGGTCGGCGCGGCATGGAGGTCAAGCGCTTCAAGGGTCTGGGCGAGATGGACCCCGAGCAGTTGTGGGAGACCACGATGGACTACTCGAAGCGCACGATGCTGCGCGTGAACTGGGACGCCGCGTCGGAGGCGGACGAGCTGTTCACGATCCTCATGGGCGAGGACGTGGACCAGCGGCGGAAGTACATCGAGGACCATGCGCTCGAAGTGAAGAGTCTGGACGTCTAGCCCGGACCTGACTTGTTCCGGCTGCTGTCCCCGCGGACGCGTTGTGCCGATAGTGTTGGGTATAGAACCCATCAACTCCGAAGGCGATGTGGCTCACCCGCGCGGCGATGGGGCTGGTGGTGGCGCGTTCCGAACCGTGGTGGCCTGGGTCGCTCTGGCTTGCGTGGCCGGGCTGATGATCTGGCTGAACTCCGCGCCCGCTTCGGCGGGAGCGTCCGCGGGCCCCGGCGCTCCCGCCGCTCCACTGGTGGAGCCCGAGCACGACGCCGGGGTGATGCTTCGGGTGGTGGGCAAGTACGCCCTGGGTGTGCGTGAACTCGGCAAGTCGTCGCCGATCCTGAAGGATCCCGCCGTGACCGGCCGTCTGGTGGGCACGATGGCCGATCAGGCCCATACCCAGACCGCCAAGCTGCGCGTCGCGATGCTGACGGCGGAGTTGGAAGGCCCTGACGCCGCCCGCGACCAACTTGATGCGCTGCTCGCGGACGAAGCGCTCGACGCCGGCCTACGCACCGATGCGGAACTGACCCGGCGGACGCTTCCGATGGCGATTTCCAGCGAGAGCGAAGCTTCGGCTTCGAGTCTGGAAGCGGCCACCGCGCTGACGCCGGACGAACAGGCCCGTCTCAGGTCGCGTCACAACTGGTTCGCCGAGGTGCTCTTCGCCCGCGGCCTTCCCGACACCGATCCGGCGCGGGCCTCGATCATCCGTGGCGGCGAGCGCACCGTCTTTGCCTTCATCGCGGCTTTCGGCGTCGGGCTTGTGGCGATCGGCGTGGGCTTTGTCATCGCGGTCATCGGCGCGATCATGCTCGCGTCCGGCTCGCTCCGTCCGGCGTACAAGCCGCATGCGCTGCTGGCAGGGACCACCGGTGTCCACCGCGCGGCGCTGCTCGAATCGCTGGTGCTGTTCGTTGTTGCGCTCCTCGGGTTGGGTGCCGCGGCGGAGGCGATCGAGGCGGCGGGCGGGCCTGATCTGAAGCTCTGGCTGCTGTGGCTTGCGCTGGCGGCGGCGTGGTGGCCGCGGCTGTGGGGCATGGACCGCGCGGCGTGGAAAACAGCCCTCGGCTGGCACACCGGGACCGGGCTCTTCCGCGAGATCGGCGCGGGTGTGATCGGCTACCTCGGCGGGCTGCCGATTGTGCTTTTGGGGCTGGTCACCACCTTTGTGCTGCTGCTGGTGACGGATGCAACGCCGAGCCACCCGGCGGTGGAGCGCATGGGGGCGCAGGGCGGCGGGTGGTGGGAGCCGTTCCAACTCATGGTGCTGGCGTGCGTGTGGGCCCCGGTGTGTGAAGAGACCTTCTTCCGCGGCGCGATGTACGCGCACTGCCGCCGGTGGATGCACGCGGTGCTGAGCGCGGTCCTTGTGGCGTTTGTGTTCGCCGCGATCCACCCGCAGGGCTGGGCGGTGGTGCCGGCGCTGATGGGGCTTGCGGTGAGTTTCGCGCTCATCCGCGAGTGGCGGGGCAGCATCATCGCGAGCATCACGGCGCACGCGATCCAGAACGGCTTTGTGATGACGCTGAACCTGCTGATCCTGCGGTGAGGGCGGCCAGCGGCGAAGTGGTCAAGTGGTCAAGTGGTCAAGTGGTCAAGTGCGAAACCGACCAAGCGCTTCCAACGGCGCTCCAGGCATTACCACTCCGAGTTTCTACTTTTCGCTTTGCCATCCAGCCCGAACCCAGAACCCCGACACCCGAACCCCGATTACGCATCCGCACTGGCCCGCTCGAGCGCCATGTCGTGGGCACGGTGGTACGCGCGGCCCAGGCGTGACCAGTCGAATAGTTCGCTCTGGCGCTGCACGCGGTTGCGCAGGTCGATGCGGCCCTTCCGGTCGAGTCGGCAGTAGGCGAGCAGCCACCGCGCCAGGTCCGCCGCGGCCTCGTGGTAGCCGCGGCCGCGGCGCTTCAGGACGTTCAGGCCCCAGTCGTCGTGGTCGGGGTACTTCTCCGCGATATAGCGCCCAAAGCCCGCGAGGTCGCTGGTCACCGCCGGGACGCCGAGTGCGGCGCACTCCAGCGGCGTGTAGCCCCACGGCTCGTACGCACTGGGAAACACACCCAGGTGGCACCCGCGGACGAACTGTTCGTACTCGATGCCCCAGAGCGGGTTTGTCGATGCGATGAACTGCGGGTGGTAGACCACCTTCACCGGGTCATCCGGCTTGTTGAACAGGTGCAGCGAACGCATGTAGTTCAGCACCGGGTCCGAACCCTCGTTCTCGATCGCGTGCGTCACGATCGGCGGCAGCCCCGAACGCCGCAGCGCCTGCTGGGTGCGCCGGTAGCGAACGGACCAGTAGGGATCGACGAGGGTGTCGATGTTGACGCGCTCGCCCGCCGCGGCACGGGGGAAGAGTTTCGCACCCACGTCGCGCATGATCGAGGAACAGACGGAGCGGAGTTCGTCGAGCACCGCCGAGGATTGCAGCACCTCGGGCAGGATGAACCGCGTGGGGCGCGACGTCACGATGAAGAACACGACGTTCACCGGGATCCCGAACGCCTTGATCTGTGCGTTCAGACGCGCAAGTGCTTCGAGGCACAGATCAAACCCCTTGTTCCGCGGCTCGAAGCGGCCGCTGGTGAACATGTAGATCGTGCGGTCCAGGTCCATGGGGTAACTGGGGAAGAAGTGACCCATGACGAAGCGGTTGATCTTTTCCTTGAACTGGGCGTGCAGCGTCTGGAACTCGTGCCCGACATCGTGCCTCGCCACGTCCAGACCGTTGGGCAGAACCATGTCCACCGGACGCCCCAGCAGGCCCGCGCACTCCTCGCCGGTGATCGGGCTGACGGTGGTGAACACGTGCGAGCCGTGGGCGCAGGCACGCTCCATGGCGTGCTGGCAGCGGATGTTGTACTTCCCGGCTTCGAACTCGGCGTTCCGGCCGGGCTTACCGGGCCCGCCGAGCGTGTCGTAGAAGTTCTCCTCGTTGCTGGCGATGTAGCGCCCAAGCAGCGTGGCGTGGGTGGTGAACACCGTGGTCACGGGCATGCGGTCGCGGCGGACCATGGGGATGGCCAGCCCGCCGAGCCACTCGTGGAAGTGGGCGAGAACCTTGCGCTTCTCGGGGTTCTTGTGCGTGGTCGAGACGTGGCACACCGCCGCGAGCACGCGGCGCACGGCGTCGCCAAACGTCACGGCCATGTCGATCACCCCGTCGCCGGCGGGGCATTCGATCTTGTGGTCGTTCCAGAGGCGGTACTTGATCTTGTCGATCTCGTGCCCCGGCAGGTGGTGCTCGACCAGCAGGCAGCGCGGGTTGCCGGGGATCAGCCACCGGCCGTAATGCACCACCAACCCCTGTGAAGCCAGGAGTTCCACCACCTGCTTCATCCACCCCGAGGGAGTCCGCGTCTCAAACTCCACCTCCGCCCGTTTCTGCTCGTACGGCCCCACCAGCACGTAGTGGTCACCCCAGCGGGCGGACATGGTGGCCGCCTTGGAGCGCAGCACCTGGTAAATCCCGCCCACCTGGTTGCAGACTTCCGTCGAGATTTCCAGGAGCAAGGCGCCGGGGGGCGCGAGGTCGGCGTCGATCATGGTGGGCGCGGAAGAGGATGCGACGGCGCTGGCGGCGGCCGCGGGGCGGGCGGGTTTGGAAGGTTTCCCTGTGGGGCTCACCCACGCAGGATACCGCGCGGCGGGGTTGGTTCTCGGGCCTGAATCCCCGCCACTTCAGCGGGGTTCGCGCGCCCAGAGTTGGGATTTCACACACGCCGTGCTTCCCATCCCGCGGATCGGCGGTAGCATTGAACGGCTGGCGACGAGGGTCGCCAAGCGCCCGCGTGCCCACCGGCACGCACCGTTGTCCACACGTCACGTCCCCCCAGGAGAGAATGAGATGCGTATGTCCTCGATGGCCGCCCTCGCCGGCGCCGTGATCGGTCTCGCCGCCGCCGCCTCCAACGCCGCGGTTGTGTTCGACGCCCAGAATAGCGGCGGGTTCTTCACCCCGTTCAACAGCAGCAACGCCTCGACCGTCCGCTACGGCGACGGCGGCTGGCTCTCGGGCTTCGGCTCCGACACCTACACCCTCACCAGCATCACTCTCCGCCTCGCTACCTTCGGTGGTGATTCCATCACCCCGGGCACCACCGACCTCAACTTCACCTTCAACGACGGCGACCCCTCCGGCCTGGTCTTCGGCCCCGGCACCACCCTCTACAGCACCACGGTGACGGGCATCAGCCTCCCGGCCAATCCCTCGGGCTTCGCCACCTTCTTCGACATCACCATCCCGCTGCCCAACGTCGTGACCGCCGGCGGCTTCAACAACATCGGCTGGTCGATGGGCCTCTCGAACTACAACTACAACGGCCAGTTCGGCGTGCAGACCTCCGGCTTCCAGGCCGTGGGCTTCTTCACCAGCAACGCGTCGTTCTTCGACGGCTCGTCGTGGAGCCTCTTCTCCTTCGGCGGCCCGGCGAACTTCGCCGCCGAGATCAACGGCTTCGTCACCCCCGCCCCCGGCGCGGTTGGGCTGATGGGCCTGGCGGGCCTTGCTGCGGCGCGTCGTCGGCGCTGATCACGACTCGCGTCTTGAGCGGCAAACCGCCGCGATGAGTTTGCTATCAACTCAACCCCGGCCACGCGCGGCGTGTCGCCGGGGTATTTTCTTTCCAATGGAGACCGCCACGTTTACTCACATCATCGGCAGCCAGTTCGACGCCGCGCTCAGTATGCTGCGCGAGTGCATCGAAAAGTCCACCGACGACGCATGGCTGCGGCCCGTCGGGGTCTACCCCGCGTGGATGGTCGCCTACCACGTGCTGTGCTACATCGATTGCTACTCGGCTCACTCTGATGAAGCCTGGACGCCCGACGAAGGTCCTACGGGCATCCACCCCCTTGGCCGAAAGGAACTGGAGGCGGAGTTCCCGAGTCGGACATTCTCCCGCGCCGAACTGCTCGGCTACCTCGACCGCTGCCGGGGAACTGTCCGCGGTGCCCTGCAGCGCGAGACCGAAGCATCGCTCGCCGGGCCATCGGGGTTCTCATGGCTCAAGTTCTCCCGCGCCGAAACGTGGGCCTACAACCTCCGGCACGCCCAGCACCACACCGGGCAACTCACGGCGTTCCTCCGCCGGGAAGGCATCGAGACCCGCTGGGTCAAAGCGGGTACGTGAACGCGCGTGTGCTGAGCCCGATCTACCCTCCCGCGTGCGCGACCCCGCCGCCCTCCATCCCGCCATCGAAGCCTACTTCCGCGGCTGCGGGTGGCAACCCTTTGCGTACCAGCGCGAGGTCTGGCAGGCGTACCGCGAAGGCCGCGACAGCCTGATCCACGCGCCCACCGGCACCGGCAAGACGCTCGCTGCCTGGCTCGCGCCGATCAATGGTGCGCTGCTCGATCGCGAGACGGACGACGACAAGCGGACGCCGGTGTCGTCCGCGTCCTCCAAACGCAGGACCCCGCGTTCCTCAGCCCCGCCCATCACGGTGCTGTGGATCACGCCGATGCGGGCCCTCGCCACCGACACGGCCAAGGCTCTGGCCGAGCCGCTTGAGTCGCTGGGTCTGAACTGGACGATCGAGAAGCGCACCGGCGACACCAGCGCCTCCCTGAAACTCAAGCAAAAAGAGCGCCTCCCCACCGCCCTCATCACCACCCCCGAGAGCCTCAGTCTGATGCTCTCTCACCCCGGCGGCCCGGAGCGCTTTGCCACGCTCCGCTGCGTTGTCGTCGACGAGTGGCACGAACTTCTCTCCACCAAGCGCGGCACGCAGACCGAGCTCGCCCTCGCCCGCCTCCGCGCCTGGCTGCCGACTCTCCGCACCATCGGGCTGAGCGCAACGCTCGGTAACCTCGATGAAGCGCTGGGCACGCTCACCGGCTCCCGCAACGCAGTTGAGTTCGCAACTCTCATCCATGCCGACCTGCCAAAGGCGCTCGATCTCGCCACGGTGATCCCCGAAGACATCGAGCGCTTCCCGTGGGCCGGGCACCTGGGCCTACGCATCGCCGAGCAGGTGGCGAAGGTCATCGAGACCGCCGCGTCCACGCTTGTGTTCACGAACACGCGATCCCAGGCCGAGCTGTGGTTCCGTGAACTGCTGAAACTCCGCCCCGACTGGCTCGGCGAGATCGCCATCCACCACGGCTCCCTCGAACGCGCACTCCGCCAGAAGGTCGAAGACGCGGTGAAGACCGGGGCGCTGCGGTGCGTGGTCTGCACCAGCAGCCTCGACCTCGGCGTCGATTTTTCGCCCGTGGAGCAGGTCATCCAAGTCGGCAGCCCCAAGGGCGTGGCGCGGCTTCTCCAGCGCGCCGGGCGCAGCGGCCACCGTCCCGGCGTGCCCAGCCGCGTCGTGTGCGTGCCGACGCACGCTTTCGAGCTCGTCGAGTTTGCCGCCGCACGCGGCGCCCTCGAAGCCCGCGACATCGAGCCGCGCCGACCGCTCGAGAAGCCCCTCGATGTGCTCGCGCAGCACGTCGTGACGTGCGCCTGCGCCGCCGGCGACGAGGGGCTGAGCGCCCCCGACCTCCTCCGCGAAGTCCGCACCACCCGCGCGTACGCGAACCTCACCGATACCGAATGGGGCTACGTGCTCGACTTCGCCCGCCGCGGCGGGGCCGCGCTCCGTGCCTACCCGCAGTTCGCCCGCGTCACGCTCCACGAAGACGGCCGCGACCGTGGCGCCTCTCCCAAAGCCTCCCGCGAGCACCGCCTCACCATCGGCACCATCGCCAGC
>CAYZFW010000086.1:0-8059 GCA_964477615.1 uncultured Phycisphaeraceae bacterium
GGTGCCATGGGGGCAAGGGTATAGGGTTTGCCTTCCCGAGGCGGTGGGGCAGGCGTCCAGCCTGCCATCGTTTTCTTGAAGGCAGGCTGGAAGCCTGCCCCACCGGGCCTCGGGCCTTGCTCCATTGATTGACCATGACTTCGATCCAGATCGTCACCTTGCTCCTGCAGTCCATTTCCTCGCTCGCTATCGCGGGCGGGTTCATTTTCGCCGCCATCCAACTGCGCCAGACGCGGCGGACCCAGCACGTGGCGAACTTCAGCCGCCTGGTGGAGATGCAGATGTCGCTGCGGCGCCTGCGCGTGGAGCGCCCGGAACTGGCGTCGGTGCATGCCCATGACATCGCCGACCTGCCGACGCAGAGGGACATCCAGGACTATTTCCTAAACCTGATGCAGCTCAGCCTGTTCGAGATCGCCTGGTACGCCCACCGCCAGGGCCAGCTCAGCGACGACTACTTCGCCTCGTGGGAGCACCGCATGCACGCGCTGTGCACCGAGGAGTCGTTCCAGAAGATGATGGCCAAGCCGGGCATGAAGATCATGCACGATGACTTCCACGCCTACCTGCAGAGCATGATGGCGCGGAACGCCGCGGCGAAGCGCCTGAAGGCATGAGCCTCGGGTGGCATGCTTCTGCCCTGAGAAGCATGCTCTGAACTGCGATCCGAAGCCATGCTTCCCAAAGCGGAAGCATGCCACCCGGATTGACAGCCTTTCACCCCCTGGGATGGAACCGCCGGTGGACTTCCTTCAGTCTCGGCTGGTCCACCCTGGTGTAAACCTGGGTGGTCGTGATGTTCGCGTGCCCCAGCAGTTCCTGCACCACGCGGAGGTCGGCCCCGCCCACCAGCAGGTGCGTGGCGAAGGTGTGGCGCATCACATGGGGGTGGATGTCGCGCAGGCCCGCGGCCTTGGCGTGGCGCGTCACGATCTGCCACACCGCCACACGTTCGAGCGGGCGCCCGGTGCGTGAGAGGAAGATGCGATCAAGGTCGCGCCCGTCGGGTTTCACCAACCTGGGGCGGCAGGTGGCAAGGTAGTCCAGCAGGGCTTCCTCGGCGGGCTTGCCGTAGGGCACGAGGCGCTGCTTGTCGCCCTTGCCGTTGACCTTGAGGACGCCGAGGGATTGCAGCATGTCGGCGCGGGCGAGGGTGCAGACCTCGCTGGCGCGGAGGCCGCAGGCGTACATGGTCTCGAGCATGGCCCGGTCGCGGGTCCAGATGGGGACGGGGTCGCGCTCGGTGGCCTCGGCCTTCATGAGGTCCGGGGCGGCGAGGAGCGCCTGGATCGAGGTCTTGGACATCACCTCGGGGAGCCGCTGCCACTGGCTGGGGCGCTCGAGCAGGTCCGCCGGGTTGTCCTCCCGGCGGACTTCCGAGCAGTGCCAGCGGAAGAACATGCGGATGGTGGCGAGGTGGCGGGCGATGCTGGTGGACGCGAGGCGCTTGTCGCTGCGGAGGCGGGTGAGGTGCCCGATGAGGTCGGCCGTCGTCGCCGAGGTGATCTCGGTGACGCCGTGGTCGTTCAGGTCGGCGGCGAGGTCGCGCAGGTCGCGCTCATAGGCGGCCAGGGTGTTGACGCTGAGTCCGCACTCGATCCGCAGGAACGCGAGGAAGCGGTCGGTCGGGATGGCGTGGGCCAGTGCGGGCATGCGGCGGGAGGGAGAGATCGGAGCGACGGGCCGTTTGCCAAGATGCCGACTTTTCGGCGTGTATTCATGTGTTTTCTCGGACTTTCAATGCTCCTCGCAGAGGCTCTGCGCCGGTTCTCGGACGCTGGCACGGTGGTTGTGTGGGTGGGGTGGCCCTCCTGGAGCACCATGTGACCCTCGGTACCCGCATTCAGCCTGTCGAACTTCGTTCCGGCTCTCCAAAGCGGGACATTCCGTCCCCGGACACTGCCGCGCGCGTGCCGGAACTGGGGAGCAAGGCGATGGGCTCGCGCGTGCTCAATCTTGCGCGGGTGGCGTTGGCGCTGCACATGGCGCAAAGCCTGCGCGTTCATCCAAACGCTTTCACGTCCCTCGTTTCCGAACCGGAGTAACCCGCCATGCAATACGGCATGTACATCTCCGCTTCCGCCGTTTCCGCCGCGATGGCTCGGCAGGATGTCATCTCGAACAACCTCGCGAACGTGAACACGGTTGGGTTCCGTCCGGACTCGCTGGACGTTCGGCTTCGCCAAGCGGTTGCGGAAGAGGACGGGTTGGTTGGTGTGCCGTCGAACAAACTGCTGGAGCGGCTCGGCGGCGGGGTGATCCCGGAGAAGACCCGCGTGGGTACGGGCCAGGGTCCGCTGCAGGCGACACGCAACGAACTTGACCTTGCGCTCGAGGGAGACGGCTACTTTGTTACCCGCTCGCCGCGGGGGCCGATCGGCGAGGGGGACGATGGGACGCGTCTGACGCGGGACGGCCGATTGACCACGCGGGCCGATGGGGCGATTGTCCTTGCCGGCACCGGCACGCCGCTGTTGTCGGATTCCGGCGGTGAGGTCCGGGTGAACCTGAGTTCGGGGGAGAAGATCCACATCGACTCTCGGGGCGTGGTCCACCAGGGGACGACTGAAGTGGGTCGCCTCGCGGTTGCCGACGTGCCTTCCCCTCATGACCTGATCAAGGACGGCGACAACCTGCTGCGCACCGGCGGTCAGCCGCTGGTCGACGGCACGGCGATGGTGCGGTCCGGGCACGTCGAGATGTCGAGCGTCGATGCCATCAAGTCGATGATCAGCGTGACGAGCGCCTCGAACGCGGCGTCGGGGGGCCTTGCCATGATCTCGTACTACAGCGACATGATGAGCCGGGCGATCACGTCGCTGGGCAAGGTGGCGTGATTCCACCGCGGAGGCGCGGAGAGCGCGGAGGGGGGAAGGGGATAGGTTGTGGGGTACGGGGGTTTGGTTGTTGTGCCTTTGGCTTTGTCGCGATGCTCAGGGATTCCCTTGCGTGCCTGCGCGCTCACCTCTTTGTCGCTTGGGACTCACACCAAGGCGCCTATCTCCGCGTTCTCAGTGTCTCCGCGGCAAGCCTTCCCTTCTGGAACGCCGTTTGCGAATGAACCGCCATGGCCATTGTCTCACTTCATTCCGCCGCGTCGGGCCTGAGCGCCCTGAACACCCAGCTGGATGTCATCGCCAACAACCTGGCGAACGTGAACACGCAGGGGTTCAAGTCCTCGCGTGTGAACTTCCAGGATCTGCTGTACCAAGAGAAGGCCGCTCCAGGAACCGAGAACGCCGGCGGCGACCGTCGGCCTTTGGGCGAGTACGTGGGTCTCGGCGTGAAGGTCTCGGGCACCCAGTTGGACCTGAAGACGGGTTCGTTGCTGACGTCGAACAACGCGCTCGATGTCGCCATCGACGACGCCGGCGGCGAATCGCGCAGTTTCTTCCGCGTGCGCGTCGAGGCCGATCGCGCACCGAACGGCGTCGCCTTCACCCGTGCCGGCAACTTCACCCGCAACCGCGACGGCGACCTGGTGCTCGCCAGCGACACCGGGCGCCGACTCGACCCGCCGGTGAACATCCCCGCCGATGCCATCGGCATCTCGATTGGAACCGACGGACAGGTCTCATACACATCCGCCGCGAGCCCTGAGCCGCAGATCGCCGGGCAGATCGTGCTGAGCGGGTTCATCAATCCGGCGGGCCTGAAGCAGGTGGGTGAGAACCTGTTTATTGAAACCGGCTCGAGCGGGCCGGCGGTCGAGGGCAACCCGGGTCAGGCCGGGCTGGGCATTTTGCGCAGCGGGATGCTCGAGTCCAGCAACGTTGACCCGACACGCGAGCTCGTGGAACTCATCCAGACCCAGCGGGCGTTTGAGATGAACAGCAATGTGATCCGCGCGGCGGATGAAACCCTCCGCGCCGCCTCCCAGCTCCGCAGGTAAGCCCACGGCGGCGCTGTGACGCCGCGATGACCCATGAGCGCACGCACGTTCCATTTTCGAGGTCTGATCACCGCCGCCGCGACCCTTGTGGCGGTCGTGGCGGCCCGGGCGGGCACGGTGACGCTGCTCCCGGCGGCGACGCTGGAGGCGCCGCGCACCGTGACACTCGCCGACGTCGCCGATCTGACGGGCGACGACGCGCGCCGGGCCGCCGGCGCGGCGGTGATCTCGGAGGCGGAACTCTCCAAGCGGCTGGGTCGCGGCGGGGCCGTGACGCTGACGATCGGCGACGTTCGCGCTGCGCTCGCCAGAGCGGGGACGTCAACCTCGCGCTTGGCGCTCTCGGGCGGATCGTGTGACGTGCGTGTGCTCTCGGCGTCTGTAAAGCCTCAATCACCCGTGCGAACGTCGGTGCAGACCGCGCCCGAGATGCAGGTTGTCGGCACGCTGTTGAACGACGCGGGCACTCCGGCGATCAAGCGTGCCGCCGCAGAGTCAGTCGTGACTTTTCTTGATTCGCAGCCGCAGCGTGTGCGCGTGATGTTCGAGCCGCGCGATGCAGCGTTCCTTTCCTCGGCGACGGGCAGCCAGTCGGTGCTGGCCCGCCCGCTGAATGACAACCCCGAGTCCGGGAGCGTGGTCGTCGAGGTGCGTGTGCTCGAAGGCGGCGTGCAGAAGTCGGTGACTTCTCTCACGGTCAAGGCCGAGGTGCTGGCGACCGTGCTGCGTGCCTCGCGCGACATCCCGCGCAAGGCTGTGCTGGCCCACGCTGACCTGGAACAGACCGAGCACTGGGTCTCGCCGGGGGTTCTGCGTTCGGCGTCGGACCTCCCGGCGGCGCAGATCGTGGGGCAGACCGCGCGGCACCGCATCACGGCGGGCTCCGTGCTGACGCGCGACCTCATGTCCCCGGCGATCGCCGTGAAGCGCAACGAGTTCTTCGACGTGTGGGTGTACCAGGGGAACCTCGCGGTGAAGGCCCGGGCCACGGCGTTGAAGGACGGGGCCGTGGGCGAGACGATCCCCGCGCGCCTGGACCGTCAGCGTGCGACCTTCCAGGTCAGGCTTGAAGGTGAGCGGCGGGGGGTTGTGCTCAACGATGCCGCGGCCGGGGGTTGACACGGACCGATGCGCTGACCCTGTCATTTGGCGACTGCTTATTGCGTGACGCGCGGCGATCTGGGAGCACCGAGTCGGCGGCGGCATGAATGGCCCGGCGTTTGCGGCGAACTCGACATGCACCGCGACTTTTTGATCGTCTGTGGATGTGTCGCCGCCGTCGCGCAGCCGCTGCGGGCGCAGAGTCTGTACGAGCGTCCGGTGGCGGCAGCGCCTGCGCGGTCCGGATCGGCGCCGAAGCAGGCACCGTCAGCGATGCCGCGCAGCACCGATGCGGACGAGCCGATGCCGATGCAGACGCCCGAGGGAACCGTGACCGGTTCGGGCGAGGTGGTCCCCGGCTCGGGTCAGGCGGCCGCGAACGCTTCGGCGGTGATCCCCGGCACGGCGGGCACGCCCATTCGGTCGTTCGGGCGTCGGGCCTCCCGCGCGCCGACGCTCGCGGACATCAGCCTGTACGCCGTGGAGGCTCCATCGGCGCGTGAGTTCGCCGAGAACGATCTGGTGACGATCATCATCTCCGAGCGCAGCAAGACCGAGCGGAACCAGAAGCTCGATTCGAAGAAGGACTACAGCATCGATGCGGGCGTGCAGGCGTGGATTGACCTGCTGCAGTTGCTCGAGGCCCGCGCCACCCCCGACGGCAAGACGTCGGCTCAACTCCCGTCGGTGGGCGTTGACTTCCAGTCGGACTTCAAGGGCGACGGCAAGTACAACCGGGAGGACAAACTCACCGACCGCATCCAGGCAAGGGTTGTTGAAGTCAAGCCCAACGGCACCCTGCTGATCGAGGCGCGACGCAGCATCAAGACCGACGAAGAGGTTCAGGAAGTGGTGCTGAGCGGCCTATGCCGCGGCGAGGACATCACCGACGCCAACACGATCCAGTCGAACCAGTTGTACGACCTCGCGCTGAACGTGCAGAACAAGGGTGAAGTGAAAAAGGCCGGCGAAAAGGGCCTGATCCCCAGGGTTCTGGACACGCTGTTCAACTTCTGAGCGGTCTCCGGTGGACGGGACCGCCGCATTGAACCGGCCGCGGGCGGTGCGTATAGTGATGCCACTGCTGCGGGTGTAGTTCAGCGGTAGAACGTCAGCTTCCCAAGCTGAATGTCGTCGGTTCGATCCCGATCACCCGCTTTGATTGCCGCCGACGATCCTTTGCATTGTCGGCGTTTCGCGTCGAGGAGGGGCGGCTCGGCGTGCCTGAGTAGCTTGCTGGGACCATTGGCACTTTACATTCTGCTCAGCACCCTCATCCCCAGCGCCGTCAGCCCGTCCGCCAGCACGCGCTCGGTGAGTGAGCACAGCCGCAGCCGCGCGGCACGCGTCGCTTCATCTGGCGCCTGCAGCACCGGGCACGCGGCGAAGAACGTGCTGAACGCTTGTGCGAGGTCGTAGAGGTAGCCGCAGAGGCGGTGCGGTTCGCAGGCTTCTGCGGCGGATTTCAGCACGCCGGGGTACTTGAGCAGTTCGAGCGCGATGGCCTTTTCTTCGGGGGCCGAGAGGGCGAACACACCAGGAGCGGCGGCGGGCGCAGATGGAGCATCGATCCCCTGCTCCTTTGCCTTGCGAAAGATCGATCGGATGCGCACGACGGCGTACTGCAGGTACGGCCCGGTGTTGCCCTCGAACGCGAGCATGCGGTCGAAGGAGAAGACGTAGTCCTTCACGCGGTCGCTCGAGAGGTCGGCGTACTTGATGGCGCCCATCGCCACGGCCTCGGCGACTTCCTTCGTCTCGGCCTCGCTCAGACCTGGGTTCTTCTCGCGGACGGTCGCCGCGGCGCGCTGGCAGGCTTCTTCCAGCAGGTCGGCGAGCTTGACGTTCTCGCCTGTGCGGGTCTTGAAGGGGCGGCCGTCTTCGCCCAGGATGGTGCCGAAGGCGGCGTGGATGAGTTCGGCGTCCGATCCATCGGGCAGTTTCGCGTAACCCGCCTTGGTCGCGCCCGCGAAAACCTGCTGGAAATGCAGGCCCTGGCGTGCGTCCACGGCGTAGACGACCTTCGACGCGCCGAGTTTCTGCACGCGCCTGCGGATGGCCGCGAAGTCGGTGGTGGCGTAGAGGAACCCGCCGCCGCCGGCGGGGGACTTGCGGATGATGCACGGCTCTTTGATGCCGAACTCTTCCAGCCGGACGACCAACGCACCGTCGGATTCGATGGCGATGCCGCGCTTCATGAGGTCGTCGACGATGCCGGCGAGTTCGTCGGAGTAGGTGCTCTCGCCGGCGGTGTGCTCATCGGTGACATTCGCGCCCATGCGCGAGAGCGCGGCGAAGCACGCCGCGAGGGTGACGCGGCTGATCTCCTGCCAGATCTTGTAGTACGCGGGGTCGTGGGATTGGAGGGCGACGAGCGCGGCCTTGGCGCGGGCCATGTTCTCGCTCGCGCCCGCCACCTGCTCGCCCAGTTCGGCCTCGGCCTTGGGGCCAAGCCCGAACTTCTTCACGGCGGCGAGGCCCTTCTCGTCGGCGTCGCAGTCGCGCTGTGCCGCCTTGTACATCTTCTCCAGCGATTCCAGCGTGATCGACCTGAGATCGAGCTTCCCAGCGTCGACGCGGCGCTTCACCGCTTCGGTCACCATCGCGATGGGGAGACCCCAATCGCCAAAGTGGTTCTGGCGGATGACGTTCCAGCCGAGGCGTTCGTGCAGGCGAGCGAGGGCGTCGCCGATGACCGTCGCGCGGATGTGCCCGACGTGCATCTGTTTGGCGAGGTTGACGCCGCAGAGATCGACGACGATGGTTCGGCGCTGGCCCGGCGGGAGCGTCGGCACGCCGAGTTCGGGCGTTTCCATCGCCGCCAGGGCCTGCGAGAGCGCGGCGGTCTTCAGGCGGATGTTGATGAAGCCTGGGCCGGCGATCTCGGGCTGCTCGGCGATGTCGCTCAGGTTCAGCGCGGCGACGACTTTCTCGGCGAGGGCGCGCGGGTTCATGCCCGCTTGCTTCGCCAGCGGCATGCAGCAGTTGGACTGAAAGTCGCCGTGCTTGGGGTCCTTCGCCGGCGTGAGCTTGGGCGTTGCGTTCGTGGGCAGGGCCTCGCCGAGG
>CAYZFW010000087.1:0-8032 GCA_964477615.1 uncultured Phycisphaeraceae bacterium
ATCCGTCAACACCGCCATTCACCCCCTCGGCCACCGCCGCAACTGGCGGCGCTCCCGCCTCAACCGGCGACCGCGAGCCGCTGCGCGCCGCGCTGCTCGGCAACCCCAACACCGGCAAGACGACGCTCTTCAACCGTCTCACGGGCCTCCGCCACAAGACCTCAAACTTCCCCGGCACCACGCAGGAGGCCCGCGTTGGCACCGTCACCATCGCCAGCGGCGCCGCCGAACTCATCGACATGCCCGGCGTGTACTCGCTGGAGCTCGATCAGCCCGAGAGCGAGGTGTGCCGCCGCGCCCTCGCAGGTGAGGTTGCGCTCCCCGGGTCGGATTCCAGCGCCGCCCCCGACGCCGTGTGCATCGTCGTGGATTCCACCAACCTCGCGCGGAACCTCACGCTCGTCGGCGAGGCGCTCCGGCGCCGCCTGCCCACGGTGTGCGTGCTCAACATGGTCGATCTCGCGGAGAAGCGCGGCATCGCTCTCGACGCCCCCGCCCTCGCGGAACAACTCGGCTGCCCCGTGGTGCGCTGCGTGGCCCGCTCGGGCGAAGGCATCGATGCGCTCCGCGCCGCACTCGCGAGCGCCGCCATCCCCACCAGCACCCCGCCCGGCGACGAGGCAGGTCTGACACGTTGGGCCGACGAACTCGCGCTCCGAATCGCCACGCCCAGCGCCGCCGGAGCCGCGAGCGCCGAGGCACGCCGACGCGCCGATGAACGCACCGACCGCCTCGACCGCGTGCTGACCCACCCCGTGTGGGGCACGCTGAGTTTCGTTCTGGTGATGGGCGCGCTCTTCTGGACGATCTTCTCCGCGGCGTCGATCCCGATGGACCTCATCGACGGGGCCTTCGCCCTCGTCGGAGATTGGACCCGCGCCGCCCTGCCCGAGGGCATCCTCTCGGACTTCCTCGTCGGCGGCGTCATCGGCGGCGTCTCGGGCACCCTCATCTTCCTCCCGCAGATCTGCCTCCTCTTCTTCCTCATCTCCATCCTCGAAGACACCGGCTACCTCGCACGTGCCGCGCTCCTCATGGACCGCGTGCTCCGACCCTTTGGACTCCCCGGGCACGCCTTCGTCCCGCTGCTCTCGAGCCACGCCTGCGCCCTCCCGGGCATCATGTCTGCCCGTGGCGTGCCTGATCCCAAAGAACGCCTCGCCACCATCCTCGTCGCCCCGTTCATGACCTGCTCGGCCCGCCTGCCGGTGTACGTGCTCGTGACCACGCTGTTGTTCCCCGGCCGCCCCCTTGCCGCCGCGCTCGCCTTCGTCGGCTGCTACGCGCTGGGCATCGGCGCGGGCGTGCTCAGCGCGCTGGTGGCACGCCGGACCATCCTCCGCGGCGAGAGCCGCTCGATGGCCATCGAACTGCCCACCTTCAAACGCCCCAGCCTCCGCACCGCGCTGCTGACGACCTACGACCGCGGGCTGGTGTTCATCAAGAAGGCGGGCACGAACATCCTCGCCATCTGTGTCGTGCTGTGGTGGCTCAGCAGTTTCCCCCACGTGCAGCCGCCCGCCGAGGCCGAATTGCTCCGCGAGCGTGCGGCGGCGATCGCGCACAGCGAGCCCGACGCGTCCGCGAAACTCACCGCCGAGGCCGATCACCTCACCGCCTCCCGCGCCACCAGCGAGAGCTACGCCGGGCGCATCGGCCGCTTCGTGCAGCCGGTGTTCGAGCCCCTGGGCTACGACTGGCGGCTCACTATCGGCGTGGTGACCAGTTTCGCCGCCCGCGAGGTCTTCGCGTCGACGATGAGCGTCGTCATCGCCGGCGAGGCCGATCCTGACGCCGAGGGCGTTGTGGATCAGATGGCCAGCGCGACACGCGACGACGGCGTGACCCCGGTCTTCACCATGGCCGCGTGCTGGTCCTTGCTTGTCTATTACGTCCTTGCGATGCAGTGCCTGCCCACGCTCGCCGTCACCGCCCGCGAGTCCGGCGGCTGGAAATGGGCCATGCTGCAACTCGCGTGGATGAGCGTCGTGGCCTACGCCGCGGCGTTCATCGCTTTCCGCCTGGCACTGTGGTGGGGGGCCTCGGACGCGTCAGGGGTGGGTATAGGGGGCGGCGCGTGAACACCTTCCCCGTCCATGACTGGCAGTTCTGGGTTGTCACGTCGCTGGCCCTCTGCGCCGTGATCTTCCTCGCGTGGCAGGTGATCCCAAGGGCCCTGGGCCGCAAGGGGAAAGCCCGCAAGGCCACGCTGACCATCGGCGGCAAGCCGGTTGGAACCGCCGAGGCGTCCAGCCGAATCACCAATCCATGAGCCGCCGCCTCACCCGCACCGCCCTCCGCCTCTTCGCGCTGCTCGCGATGGTGTACGTCGGGATGGGCGGCGTGCTGGCGTGCTCGCAGACCAGCCTCATCTACCCGCGCCACATGATCGGCCCGCCCATGCCCGACGCCGACATCCCCGCGTTCGTCGAGCGGTTGTGGATCGATGTTCCCGCCGGAGGGAACGGCGCGGGGAGCGGCTGGCGCGTCGAGGCGTGGTTCATCTCGGGTGAGGGGCGCACGGCACAATCACCCGGCCCCGCCGCGGTCCTCCTCCACGGCAACGGCGAACTCATCGACCACAACCTCGCCACCGCCGCGATGTACACGAAGATGGGCATCAGCGTCTTCCAGCCCGAGTACCGCGGCTACGGCCGCAGCACCGGAACGCCTGGCCAGAAGGCCATCACCGAAGACCTCCTGCGCTTCCCCGCCATGCTCTCCGCCCGCCCGGAAGTCGATCCCGCTCGCCTTGTCTACCACGGCGAATCCCTCGGCACCGGCTACGCATGCGTGCTGGCGTCGCACCACCCGCCGCGGGCGCTGATCCTCAACTCCCCGTTCCGCAGCGTCGCGGCGATGGCGGCGCGGTTCCTCATGCCCGGGTTCATCGTCACCAGCCCGTTGCGCTCTGACGATGTGCTGGCCAAAGACATCGCGCCGGTCCTCATCTTCCACGGCGTACAAGACGAAGTCGTCCCCATCGCCCACGGCCGCGCTCTGGCGAAGATCGCCCCCCGCTGCGAGATGGTGGAACTCAACTGTGGGCACAACGACCTCCCGCCCGACTGGAACGCCTACGAGTCCCGCATCACCGCGTTCCTTCAATCCAGCGGCGTGCTCGAAGCGCCCTAGCGTTCCGCATGTTGATCGCCGCCCAAGATGACCGCACGCCGTGCCACCGAAGTCGGTCGTCCGACTTCGGTGCTCCCTTCCCGTGCCACGGGCTTCGCGCTTTCGCGATGCCCGTGCTCCCCCGCGCCTTCACCCTCGTCGAACTCCTCGTGGTTGTCGCCGTGATCGCGCTCCTCATCGGCCTGCTTCTCCCCGCGCTCTCATCCGCGAGACAATCCGCCCAGGCCACCGCCTGCGGCTCCAACCTCCGCCAGCTCGGCGCGGGCCTCGCGATGTACTGGGGCGATTTTCGCGACCAGCTCCCCCAGTTCCGCGTCGACCAGGCCACCGGCACGCCCACCAAAGGCAGCGAAGGTGACAACATCGGCTCGCTCTTCGGCGGAAAGAAAGGCACGCTCCCATTCCTGGGCATCAACGAGATCGGCGCTGAGCGCCGCCCTCTCAACCGCTACGTCAGCGATGCCGACATCCCGCGCGACAGCGCCCCCGGAAGTGAGAAGTTCCAACTCGAGCTCTTCCGCGACCCGAGCGACAAGGGCACCAACGACCCATTCACCGCCTCGATGGGCCTCGACACCTCAAGCATGTACAACCTCGTCGGCACCAGCTACAACCTCAACGACCACGCCCTCGACGACGACCCGTCGCAGGAAAAGCACCCCACCCTCATCCCCAAGGCCGGCGGCAAGATGCCCAAAGTCGCCAACACCGCACGCACCTGGCTGCTGGGCGACCAGCCAATCTACAACCACGACGACGACGGCGACCGAGGTCAAAGGTGGCACTTCAAACGCGTGCAGGCCAATCTTCTGTTTGTCGATCTGCACGTCGCCGTCGGCCTCCCAGTCCCCACCGGCGTCGTGAACGACACTCCTGACTACGCCTTCCTCCCAACGCCGAACTGGCTCACCACCACCCCCTGACTGCGAGGCAACGTGCCACCGAAGTCGAACCGTCTTCGGATCGACTGCGGTGCAATCCCGCGGCGGCTGGAGATCGAATCAGACCCACACGCCGAAGCTGACCACGACCCACCTCTCCGCTACCCTCGCCCCATGACCCTCTCCAGCCAGCCATTCGGCATCTTCCTCGACAACATCGCCGCCAAGTCCCCCACCCCCGGCGGTGGCGCCGTCACCGCAGCAGTGGGGGCCCTCAGCGCCGCTCTCGCGGGCATGGTGGTGTCGTACTCGCTGGGCAAGAAGAACCTGGCCGAGCATCAGCCGGAACTCGAGCGCGCCGCCGCCCGCCTGCACAAGGCCCGCGGCCTCATGCTCGCGCTCGTCGAAGAGGACGAGCGGGCTTACGCCAGCGTAAACGACCTTACGAAGTTGCCCGAGGGGGACCCGCGCCGCGCCGCCGAACTCCCCGCCGCCGCCGCCGCCGCGACACAAGCGCCGCTCGCCGTCATGGCCGCGGCGTGCGACCTCCTCCGGCACTTCGAGAGCCTCGCGCCGATCACGAATCGCTACCTGCGCAGCGACCTCGCCATCGCCGCCGTCCTCGCCGACGCGGTCGTACGCGCCGGACGCTGGAACGTCGCGATCAATCTGCCGATGCTCCGCGACCTCGGCATTGACGGCGGTTTCGAAGCAACCGCGAACGAACTCATTACGGCTTCGGCCTCGCTCTGCAGGTCCGTCGAGGCTGCCTGCGTATGAGATCGCGTGCCCCGTGCCACGATGCTCGGCTTCCGAGCCGAGCGTCGTGCCGAGCGGACAAGAGCAATCAATCTCACACGCACGACAGGCGGCGCACCGCCCATCATGGCACGTGATCCAGGCTGGTTCGTCTGTTCAGCGCCGGCGCCGCGCCGACGCGATCCCGCCAAGCACCAGCAGCCCCGCCGAAGGCGTCGCCGGCACCGCCACCACGCGGAACCCCACCTGGTCCCGCTCAAACGTCGGCAGATAGATGATCGGGTTTAGCGGCGTGAGCCAGCCCGCGATGTTGTCGTACGCCCCGCCCCACGACGGCCCGCGGAACGGGCCCGCCGGGATGGAGTCGTTCATCTCATACACGTTCCCGCCCATGTCGTAGCAGCCATAGAAGTTTGCGCCGTACGAGGCCACGGGCACGGTGTTGCCGATGCCCGAAGGCAAGTAGTTCGCTTGCGCGCCGCTCGGCGCGCTGTTGCTCGAAGTGGGGTACAACCAGTAGTCATCTGCGTCACCGCCTTGGGAGGCCGGCTGGTGGTACGCCGCCTTGTACCACTCATCAGCGCTCGTCACCGCCCACTGCCACCCCGCGTTCCGCGTCACCGTGTTGTTTGCGATGCCCGCGGGTGTCAGCGTGTACACGCCGTCGTCGGTGGTGGTGGGATCCTGGATTCCAAACGGCTGTCCGTTGTGCAGCCAGTTCGCAAACCGCGCGGCATCCCAGAAGCTCACGAAGTTCACCGGGTTGTTCTCACGCCCAGGAACCGTCGTGTAGAAGTGCGCGCCGATGGGGCCGGACTGGATGATCCCCCCGAACGCACCGGCCATCCCGGAGTTGTACAGGCTGTTCGCGTCGTTGAACGCGACACTGTTCAGAAACTCGGCGTACTGCGCGTTGGTCACCTCGGTGGTGCCGATCGCGTAGGTGTACGCCACGCCTCCGTAGGTGCCGTTGACGGTGGTCTCCCCGGCGTTGCCGGGGTTGCCGACGGTCGCGGTGTTGATGATGACCGCGCCAGCCGCCGAACCCACCGCGATCGCTGAGCCGGCCAAAAGCGACGCAGCACGAACCAGTGTCGTCATGGACATGCTTCTCTCCTCTTCATCCGGGCTGTCGCCCAGTCGTTCGGCGGGCGCACCTCTCATCGGGCACGCTGCCGCCGTGGAGCAGCATAACCCCACGTCCCGAATCGTCAACGCGTTCGGCCGCGACATTCGGCGGGCCTTGTCGCTCCAGATCTCGCTGCAATCGACATCACGCGCCCTAGCCGAGTGCCCAACCCACCCCGGCTGAGTTCAGCCGTGCCCGGCCGCATCTTCAATCCGGCCCCGCAGGGCCTCTTCCCCGCGTGTGATCCGCATCTCCAACACCGGCACGCACCACGACACGCCCGAGTCGGGCAGTCCGCGCACCAGCGGCCCGACCTTGACCCAGTCTTTCATCGTCGTCATCACGCACGAGCAGCCGCCCCCATGACGGCCCGCGTCGGCAAGCACGCCCTGCACGTCCGACGGCGTCCAATGGTGATGGTCCCGCATGAAGCACTCGTGAACAACTTCCGCACCCGCCGCGCGCGTCTGAGCCGAGAACGCCGTGGGGTTCCCGATGCCCGGCGCTACAACGACCGCACGCCCCCTCAGCCACTCCACCGGCTCGCGCCTCTCGACCCCGCCCTCGAACACCCGCAGCCCCGACCACGCGTGGCACGCTTCCACCTGCGCCGCCTTCGGCGTCACCTCGCGCACTCGCCGCCACACGCGCTCGCGAGCGTCCACATCGAGCGCATCGGCGTGTGTCAGAACCACCACCCCCGCACGAGCGAGCGACGAAACCGGCTCACGCAGCCACCCCCGCGGCAGCAGGTGATCCGCGAACACATCCCGCGTGCCGTCAAGCAGCACAATGTCCAAGTCACGCCGCACACGCCGGTGCTGGAAGCCGTCATCCAGCACGATGCAGTCCGCCGCTCCCCGCGCCATCAACCCCCGAATCGCCCGCCTCCGATCCGGATCGGCCACCACCGGCACGCGATCCCCGAACATCGCGAGATACTCGCGCTGCTCATCGCCCATCTCGCCCGCAGCGCTCTTGTACCCCCGCATCACGATCCCGGGCCGCCGCCCGGCGTCCAGCAGCAGCCGCACCACGAGCGCCACCATCGGCGTCTTCCCCGTGCCCCCCACACTCAGGTTCCCCACGCTCACCACCGGCACCGAAAACGCTTCGACTCCCCGCCCACGATCAAACCCGGCGTTGCGCCACGCCACCGCCGCGCGGTACACCGGCTCGCACAAGGGGCCCAGCCACCCCGGCACGGGCGGGCGCGTGCGCCGGTCCTCAGACCTCGTCATGGGCCTTCGCTCCATCCGCGCCGCCGTGCCCGCGCACCAGTTGACGCCGCAGGTTCGCCCGCGCGTTCCGCAGCAAACGCAGCGTGTTCAGCACGTCCACCACCGCGAGCATCACCACAAACGCCAACATGGCGAACGAGCACAGCCACACCAGCGCCCACTCGCGCGGATGGTCCCGCGGGCTGAGCACGCAGAACCCCGTCGTCAAAAGCGGGATCGTCAGCAGGATCATCACCGCGTTGGCTTGCCTGATGCGCTTGCGGCTGGCCGGGTGGTCGCTCTCGCCGATGGCCAGCGCGTGGGCCGCGACCATGAGCATCAGCACGCCCGCCACCGGGACGCCGAGCCACAGGGGGATGATCGCTCCGGACATCATGCGTTCTTTGTCGCCTGGGTTCCCAGCATCTCGTGAAGCAGCGGCGTCAGCCGGTCCATCGGGAGCCCCACCACCGTGCCGGGATCGCCCTGGTACGTGATCGGCCATCCGTCGTGCAGACGTTCGGAAAGGTTGTACCCCCCGGCCTTTCCGCGCCAGCCCCCGGTGGCGAGGTACGCCTCCAGATGCTCATCCGCGATCGTCCCCACGCTTACACACGCCGCGTCGACAAACGTCCGGCGCACGGCGGTCGGGGCCACACCCCCCACGTGCTCGTCGTCCGCCGCACGCAGCAGCGTCACCCCCGTGAGCACCCGGTGCGAGCCGCCCGAAAGCGCCCGGATGATCCGCCGCGCGTCGGCTTCGTCCTTCGGCTGGCCGATGATCGCGCCCGCTTTCTCAACCACCGTGTCCGCCCCGATCACCAACGCCGAGCGCGTCTCATCCGCCGACAGCCGTTCCCATCCAGCACGGGCCTTCAGGTACGACAGCGCCGCCACCCACTGCTCGG
>CAYZFW010000088.1:0-7974 GCA_964477615.1 uncultured Phycisphaeraceae bacterium
GCCGTGGACCGTCGCGGTGGCAAGACAACACTTCACTTATACCCCGAGCGAGTGGCGATGCAAAGCAGAACCGACGGGAAGCAGCACCAACTTGCGGCATTCCATCGGTCATGGCGGAAGCGTGAGGCCTGCGGCCAGACTCGGCGCAAGTTTTCGCCACTTCGCCGGCGGCGGCTGGTCGGCGGACGAGGGCTCACCGCCCACGCAAGCGTTTTTCGGGCTCATCCGACGCGAAAGTTCCGCCCCCGCACGCGGAATTCCCGGACTGGTACGGGAGTTGCATCCGCTCATGCGAACCAGCGCCGGGCACGCCGCCCGGATCGACGCTGGAACGCCGCCGCGTGCCCGAAGGGTGAAGGGGCGCGGGGCAACCGAAGGAGATCGCCATGAGCGCATCGGTGTGTGGTCGTGTGACGTGTGGGCTTGCTCTGACCTCGCTCGCGGTGGTGGTGGGGGCCGATGCGCCGGCCGTCGTGAAGGTCGATTCATCGGCGGGAGCCGCCATACGCGCGATTCCCGCAGGCATTGTTGCGCCGGGGCATCACACGCAGGAGATGGTCGAAGCGATGGGGCTGCTGAGCGACCGCGGTTTGGTGCCGCCGGCGTTCGATCCCGCCGCCGCGCCGGAGTCGGCGCTCGAAAGCGGGGCGTGGGTGAACTTCGAGGCCCCGCTCACGCGTGGTCTCGCGCTCGATGCCACGGGTCGCACGCTCTACGCCGCCCACCCGCCCAACAACACGGTCGCGGTGATCGACGCTGCGGCGTCGCCGCCGCGCGTGGTGGACCACATCTGGGTCGGGCTTGATCCGGTGTCGCTGGCGCTCGAGCCTGATGCGAACCGGCTGTGGGTGACGTGCTACACGTCCGACGCGGTCGTGGTGGTTGACCTCAACACACACACCGTCGAAGAGGTGATCGAGGTGGGCGACCGGCCCGTGAACATCCTCTTTGATGAGCACGGCACGACCGCGTTCATTGTCTGCGAAGGCTCGCCGACCGTGCTGGATGTCAGCCCCGGGGCACCTGCGGGCATCAACCAGGAAGGCGCGCTCGTGGCGGTGGAGGCCGATGACTCGCCTGCGATCATCGCCAGCCGCTGGCTCGACATGCACACCCCTCGCGCGGCGGTGTACGACCGGCTGAGCAAACGGGTGATCGTCGCGGCACTGCACTCGGGCGAGAACACCACCGTCGTGGGCCGGCCGATTGCCCACCTCACCGACCCCAACCCGCCCGGCGGCGCGGTCAACACGCAGGTGGCCCCGTCACTGGTGGTGCCGCTGCTGATGCCCTCGGTGAGTGCGGCGTGGTCGAGCCCGCTGCTGACGCCGTGGCCCGACGCGACGAATCTGCCGCTCCCCGGCGGCCAATTGCCGGAGTTGATTCAGCGCATCGTCGCCGACGCGGGCCACGCGCCCGACCCAGTGAACTTCCCGTGGCAGCAGATTGTGCGGACGCTCGACGGCGCGACGCTCGACGGCCTCCCCGACCCGGCGATGGTGGCGGAGTACAAGAGTAAGTTCGAGGCCGCGTTCGGGAACACGCTCACGCTTACCAACGCGTTCGACGTCCTGCTGCAGACCATGCGCGACGCGAAGGACACCGTGGACCATGACCTGGCGGTGGTGGACGTGTCGTCAGTGTCGGCGGGGGCGGGCGCGATGCCGGTGATGTTCCGTCATGGCGGCATCGGCGGGACCATCACCGGGCTGGACCTCGACCCGGTCTCCTCGCGCCTCGCGGTCACCACCATGGTCCCGCGGAACACCACCCGGCTGGACACAAAACTCCGCGGCAAGTTCATGGAGCACCGCGTCGTCATGGTGGGGGGGTGGAACTCGGCGAGCCCGATCGTTGATTCCAAAGACCTGCACGCGGCGGTCGCGAACTTTGACGATGCCTCGGCACCCAACCCGGCGGCGCAGGGCGCGTCTTTGGCGAATCCTTCGGCGGTGGTCTTCCGCCCGGACGGGCAACGTGTCTACGTCGCGGCCCTGGGCTCTGGGCGCGTCGGCACCCTCGCGCCGGACGGTTCTGTGATCGCGGTGCGGGATGTCTGCGACGCATTCTCGTCGCCGCGGTCCATGGTTCTGGATGAAACGGACCAGCGGCTGTACGTGCTGGATCGGTCGAACTTCTCGGTGGCAAGACTCGACACGGGCGACGACGCGCTGCCGTTGATCGACGAGGTGTGCCTGGCCAACCCCGAGCCGCTGAAGACCAAGCAGGGGCGGAAGTTCCTGTTCAGCACGCGTCACAGCAACAACTTCTCGTCGAGCTGCGCGATGTGCCACGTCGATGCCCACCTGGACCACCGGGCGTGGGACCTGGGCTCGCCGGAGGCGAGTGACGTGCTGCACGCGCCGCACCAGGCGGGGACGCCGGCGTGCTTCCCGCCCGACCCCGCGGCGTACAACCACCCCATCAAGGGCCCGATGGTGACACAGTCGCTCCGCGGGCTGCGCAACCATTCGCCGCTGCACTGGCGCGGCGACAAGAAGCAGTTCACCGACTTCAACGAGGCCTTCACCGGGCTGCTGGGCGCTCAGAACCAACTGTCCGACGCCGACATGGTGCTGTTTGATACGTACGTGCGGGGGATCGCGTACGAGCCGACGTTCTACCGGCACCGTGACAACACCTTCAAGAACCCGGGTGCTCTGGGCGGTCGCGAGGACTTCATCGCGGCGTGCAACGGGTGCCACAACCTCGCGCACGATGGGGCGCTCGCCGACCCCTGCGCCGATTCGGACGATCTGGCGTTCAACTATTTCGGAGGGGCGTTCTTCGCGCAGGTTGAGCTGGTGCCGGAGATGCGGTTCATGCCGGACAAGTTCGTCGCCGACCGCTACAACGGTTTCGGGCTGCTCCACGATGGACGCGAGGAACGCGAGAACCATCCACACCCCATCGCGGCGTTCCTGGCCGACTTCTTCCCCGGCATCACCGACGCAGCGGGGATGATCGCCTTCCTCGACGCCTTCCAGACCAACGTGATGCCCTGTGTCGGCGAGGAGTTTCTCTGGACCAATGCCGATGTGCCGGGCGGTGCGGCGAGGCTGAGCCGCATGATCCAGCAGCACACGCTCGTTCCTTCACGCTGCGACGTGGTGGTGTACGCCCAGCGCGGGACGACTCGGCGGAGCTGGTACCTCTCGCGCACGACGCCCGGCATCGTCTTCACATCAGACTCGAACACCCTGAACTCGCTGGCGCAGATGCAGCAGCTTGTCAGCGGCGGCGCGACGCTGCTGGTGGCCGCCGTGCCGCCGGGCTCGGGGCAGCGGACCGGTGTGAACTGGGACCGCGACTGCGCGTTCAACGCGCTCGACGCCACTCCGCTGGTGTTTGAAGGCGACATCAACGACGACCTGAAAGTCAACACGCTCGACCTCACCGAACTGCTCGGCAGTTTCGGGCAGAGCGTGCAGTGCTACACCCGCGGCGACTTCGACGGCTCGGGCAGCGTCAACACGATTGACCTCACGGCGATGCTCGGCGCCTTCGGGGCCAACTGCCAGTGATTGTGGCGACGTAATCGACCGCGAAGATCAGCCAGCGGCGCGGGTGTACGTCTCGGGGTCGGGCCTGGCCTGCCCCGGACGTGCCCGCGACCGCGAGGCGTCCGACCGGTGCCCGTTCACGCCGTTGGTGCCGTTGGTCACGTCGCCCGCGGGTGCGGTCCCGTGCATGGTCGGGCACATGCTCGCGTCGGCACCCAGTTCGCCGCGGAAAAATTGGCTGGGTTTCTCGTCGAGCAGGCGGGTGTTGAGTTTGCGCAGGGCCTCGACCTCAATCTGGCGCACGCGTTCGCGGGTGAGGCCGATCTCGTGCCCGATCTGCTTGAGGGTGAGCGGTTCCTTGCCGTCGAGGCCGAAACGCAGCCGCAGCACGCGGGCCTCGCGCTCGTCGATGGCGTCGAGGAGTTTGTAGATGGTGTCGAGTTCGTCGGCGCGGAGGACGGTCTCTTCCGGACGGCCGTTGCGGGTGTCGGTGAGCGACTCGGAGAAGTTGATCGGCTGCCCGTCGTCGTCCAGCGCGTTCGAGGACGGCAGGTACATCGCCCGCCCGGCGTTGCGGATGATGCTCACCTTCTTGGCGGGCATGTCGAGCAGGTGGGCCAGTTCGTCGAGCGTGGGCTGGCGTCCGTGCTCTTCCTCGAAGCGGGCGCTCACCTGCTTCCACTTGGCGATCAGTTCCACCATGTACGCCGGGACGTGGATCGGCTGGGCGGCGTTGATCAGCGCCCGCTTGATGGCCTGCTTGATCCACCACGAGGCGTAGGTGCTGAAGCGGGCGCCCTGGGCGGGGTCGAATCCCTCCACGGCGCGGATCAGCCCGATGTTGCCCTCTTCGATCAGGTCGGTGAGAGAGAGCCCGCGGTTGGTGTAGTGCTTGGCGATCGAGACCACCAGGCGCAGGTTCGACTGCACCAGTCGCTCGCGCGCGGCGGGGCACTCATCGTTCTTCACCGACCACCCGAGGCCCTTTTCCTCCTCGGCGGTCAGAAGCCCGATGTCGTTGATCTGACGCAGGTACACCTGCAGATCGGATTCGACTTCGCTGCGTGCCATCAGACCCCTCCGCGCCACGAGTGTGCGTCGTGGCGCGACGTGCGTTCAACCGTTCGGGCGTGCCGTCCGACGGGCCGGCCCTCGCCTGATCGGCTTGGGACAGTTCCGCGGCGCGTGCGCCCAGATGCTGTGACTCGTGAATCGTGATCCCAGCGACTCTCTCCTCGCCCAACGGCGAGCCTGGCATGATATTCTTCGCCACCCCCCGGAACAACGGTTCCGGATTGGTGCCGAACACCTTCACCTACTTTCGGCCCGCGACGGCGTGCGAGCGAGGGGTGGGATGGGCGTGGTGGAAATCCGCCGGGGGGTCGGCGGTGCAACCGTCAGGCCCCGAGCGCCCTACGCTGCTTTTCGGACCCCTGTTTCGGCCTTCAATTCTCGTCACCTGCCAGGAGCCGCGACGCCGCATGAGCATGGACCTCACTGAAATCCTCGAGGAATGGCCCTACGAGGGGGGGCAGATCAACGTGCGCGTGATCGAGGGGGACGACGGCGAACCGAAGATCCAGATGCGGCTGGACCTGGGGCTGCTGCAGATGGAAGTTTCCGGGCGTCCCGACGCCCAGCGGCCCAACAACTGCGAGAGTCTGCTGGAGTACTTCGAGTCGGTTTTGGATGATTATGCGGAGGGGCGCTCCGGGCCGAGCGTCATGGAAGATCCTGACGGTGACGGCTCAAGCCCGGGGGGCGGACCCGGGGGCTCGTCGGAAGACTTCCGTGCGCGGCGGCGTCCCAAGCGGGGTGGGCGTTCGGATGCCGGGCCCGGGGGCTCGGACGGTCCGGGCGACGACGGCGACGGGTCGCCACTGGATGAGGCCGGTGGAGCGGCGTCGGGTGGCACGGGCTCCGGCGGGGCATCGTCGGGCGGCCGCGGGGCCGGCGGACCAGGCGGGCCCGAGGAGATCGAGTTCACGCTCTCCGCCGACGACTGCCGGCAACTCCGCGAAGAGGCGGTGCAGTACTACCACCGGTACATCAGCCTGCTGGTGCTGGGCGACTATCAGGGGGTGCTGCGCGACACGACGCGGAACCTGCGGGTCCTGGCCCTGTGCCGTGATTACGCCGAAAACGACGACGACCGCGAGGTACTCGAACAGTTCCGCCCGTACCTGACGATGATGCGGACGCGGGCGGTGGCAAGCCAGGCGATCGCCGACGGCGAGGCGAAGGCGGCGCTGTGGGTGATCGACGAGGGGCTCGAATCGCTGCGCCAGATGTACATCGACGCGGGGAGCGAGGGGGATTTCGAGTCCGCCAGCGAGGTGCTGCTGCTGCGCGGCATGAAGGACGAGTTGATGAAGAAACTCCCCGCCAGCCAGAAATCCGAACTCCTGAAGCGGCTGCAGGACGCCATCGAGAAGGAGAACTACGAACTCGCGGCGATCCTGCGGGATGAACTCAAGATGCTGAAGGAATAGGCACTGGGCACTTGGCACTGGGCACTGGTGGGGAGGGAGCGCGAGTGGCGAAGTGGCGAGGTGGCGAAGTGGATCAGACGGGGGGAGGGGGAGCAGCATCGTCCATGCGGCTTGGGGTTGGCCCGGTGCCGCCGGGGCCGGTGATCGTTTTCGTGGTGTGCCATCAGACGCGGTACCTCGATCTTGTGCTCGCAGGGCTGTCGCGGCAAACTCGGCGGGCTGACCGGGTGGTCCTGTCGTCCGACACCGATTTGGCCGGAATCGGCGATGTAGCCGCGGCGTGGGCCGGGCGGGTGGGGTGCCCGATCTCGTGGGTGCGTCGGAAGCACCACGGGATCGCGCGGTGCTCACAGGTGCGCAACAACGCGGCCCGGCATGTGGTGAACGATCTTGGCATCCGCGCCGGGCGGCTGATCCAGCTCGACGGCGACATGCTCGCGACGCCGGAGATGATCTCGCTTCACGAGACGATGGGACGCGATGCAGAGTTGGTGTTCCCGTACCGGATCGATGTGCCGAAGGAAGTCTCAGAGGCGCTGAACGCGGACGCAATCGCTTCGGGCGGGGCGGGCGGGGCGTACCCGGAAGTGACGGCGGCGGCCGCGGCGAAACTGACGGCGCGGGCGAGGCGGTACCGGCGGCAACTCTTCATGCGCCGCCTGGGCCTGGGCCCGGCGCACAAGCCGAAACTGCTGGGCAGCAACTGGTCGGCGTCGATCGGCACGTGGCTGGCAGTCAACGGCTTTGATGAGCATTATCAGGGGTGGGGGTTCCTGGACGACGAGTTCGCGCGGCGGGCGGTGAAGGCCGGGGCGCGGGTGAAGGTGGCGGTCGAGGAGATCAGGGTGTTCCACTTGTGGCACGTCACGCGCCAGCCGACGGGGGCGATGTCGGACAACCCCAACTACCGCCGGTTTCGTGAGCGGTTACCGGTGCGATGTGAGCGGGGGCTTGAGAACCCCATCGAGCAGAATCAGGTCGAGGTGACGGTGTTTGAGTGAGCGCGTGCCACGGCTCGGCGCCTTCGACAACCCATGTCTTGGCCCCCTTGGTTGGGCGGAGGAAAGACACGGGTTGTCTCGGAAGCCAACCCGTGGCACGGTCGACGCGGCCGCGTGCTTACTCCACGTTTAACGCGGCAAGGTACGACCGCAGCGCTTCTTCCTGCTTCTTCAGCGTGGACCGCAGGGTGTCCTGTTCGCCCACAATCTGCTCGACGCGGGTCTCCTGCTCGCCGAGTTTCTTCATGTAGCGGGCGTAGAGGTCGCTGTTGCGTTCGACGCGGCCCATGTTCTCGCGCACGCGGGACTGGTCGAGGGTGATCTCCTGCTTCTCCGAGTTGAGCGCTTCGATGCGCCCGCGGGTGGCGTTGATCTCGCCTTGCATCTGCGCCGCCTGGGTGATGGCGTCGACCACCGCCTTGCTCGCCGCGCCGTTGGTCGAATAGAGCAGGAGCGTGGAGCGGTCGAGGTCGGTCACGCCGATCTCGGTGCCGATGGTGTGCTGCTCGACCACCTTGAACTCGGCGGGCTTCCCGGCGGGCACCTCGGTCTCGAAGCGGTGGTTCCGATCGGTGGTCTCGATGGGCTTGGCCGGATCGATGAGGTCCCAGCCCCAGCGGCGCGGGTGCTCGATCAGCACGGTTCGGCCGCGCCCGGCGTCGCGGTTGTCGAAGGTGTAGGTCGTCTCGGCGCGGTTCACGATGGTCTGCACGATCCGCCCGTTGCTGATGATCACCTTGCGGACGGTCTGGTCCTCCTTCGCCTCGCTGCGGGCCGCGACGTCGAGGTCGAGGGCGTAGGCGAGCAGACGCGAGGCGCCGCGCGACGTGTGGGGGATCTGCGCGTCGCCCGCGTACACCCCGGCATCAAACACCGCCACGGGGCCTGGCATCAGGTGCAGGCCCGAAGAGTTCGTGAGCGACACGCCGCGCATGGGGTTCTTGAGGCCGTCGCTTGGGTTGTAGATGGAGACGCGGC
>CAYZFW010000089.1:0-7942 GCA_964477615.1 uncultured Phycisphaeraceae bacterium
ATGCGGGGGTCAGTGGTGGCTTCCACTGTGGGGAGCGAGGATGTGGCGCGGCGTGGGCCAACGGCTCGCGAGCGCCAGCCGGGCTCGGCGGCGAGGGTCCTGCCCCGCCACGAGCGGCGGCCCGTGATGTGCAGCACGAACGAGTGCCACTGGATGGCGGTCATCATCAGCACGCCGAGGGGGTGCAGGGCGACTGAGGCCCAGCCGTGGCGGAACGCGCGGGCGAGCATGATCCGCTGGGCCAGGGCCAGCACGATGCACGCGCTCGCGGGGCCGGCCCAGGTTGACGGCCAAACGTTGAGCACGAGCGTGCCGAGGAGGTAGACCCACGGGAGGATGTGGGCGCAGAGGTGGGCGGCGGTGATGAAGATCAGCAGCGGGAGTGAGCCGAGCCCCTCGTAGGCGTTCTTCGCGAAGCCGCGCCAGGTTTGGGCGAGGCCCCGGTACATGCGGACCGAGCACAGTGACGTGCCGTCGAAGAGATCGGTGGCGAGCCCGGCGCGGCGGACCGCGCGGGGGAGGCGGATGCCGTCGTGCATTGAATCCTTGAACTGGTTGTGACCGCCGCACGACTCGTAGGCGTCGGCGCGGCACAGGAGGAACTGCCCGCAGCCGGCGCTGGAAGCGGGGTCGAGCGTGCGGCGCATCCGCGGCATCGGGAGGTAGCTGAAGAGAATGAAGAAGATCATCGGCACGACGGCACGCTCGGCCCACGAACCGGTGATCTGCCTTGGGAACGTCGAGAGCAGCCCCACGCCGCGGGCCTCGGCGGTCTCGACGGCGGCCCGGAGCGCGCCGGGCTCGAAGCGCACGTCGGCGTCGGTAAAGAGCAGCCAACGGGCCCGCTCGGCATCCGGGCGGTCAAGAGCGGCGCGGGCCATGCGCCAGCAGGCGTGCTGCTTGCCGTTCCACCCGGCTGGCAAGGGCACCGTGGGGACGCGGACGATGCGCGGGTCTTCCGCAGTGAGACGGGCGAGGAGCGCGGGCGTGGCGTCGGTGCTCTGGTCGTCGTAGACGAGGACCTGGGTTCGCTCGTGACCCCCCGAGAGCAGAGAACGGATGCACGCTTCGATATTCGCTTCTTCGTTCCGGGCGGGGATGCAGACGCACAAGAGCGGTGGGGCGGCTTGGCTTGGCTCGGGCTGGGCCGGTGCGAGTGAAGGCCGCGTGGGCCTCGCGCGGTACAGGCGGAGATTCACGATGGTCATCGTGAACGTCACTGCGGCCATCGCGAGGCCGAAGAACAGGATGGCGGCCCACACGATCACGCGGGGTGTTCTCCGCTCCTGGGTGCGCCGGCGGGGAGGGATCGGACCTCGATGGCGTTGCTCTTGCCGCGGAGTCGCTGCCAGAGATCGAAGACGGGGTGGACACTGGTGGACTCGCCGCCCGAGAGGCAGGAGAAGCGGGCGGGGTCGCGCGCGGTGACGGCGGCGGCGAGCTCCTGCACGGCTTCGTGCATGGTGGACTGCATGGCGCGGAGCCAGGCGGTGGTGGAGGGGAGGGCTGATTCAGGCGCGCGGAGCACGGGCATCGGCTCGGAAGCCGAAGCCCGTGGCACGGGAGCGGTTCCGGGGGTGGGGATCGCTTCCTTGATTCGGATGAACGTCTCGGGGCGCTGGTCGGTCCAGAAGGCGTACTCGATGGCGCAGCACAGGACACGCACCCCCGGCACGCGTGCGGCGAGCCACGCCGCGCCGGGGCGGAGCTTCGGGGGTGTGCGCGGGTCATGGAAGTGCCCTTGGGCGGTGATCCAGAGGGTGGTACTCGGCTCGTCCTTGAATCGGCCGAGCATGTACCCGCCCATGGCTTCGAGGCTCGCGGGTGAGTCGGGGTCGATGCCGAAGACGCCGAGTTTGCGGAAGAAGCCGAAGCGTTTGAGCATGGCGGCGTCCATTGGTGCCGCGGTGGGGCGTGCGGCGGTGAAGGCGTTGTTGAGGAGGATGGCGGTCATGGGGTCCCACCATGAGCCGTGGGTCATGACGACAATCGCCGGGCCGGGGTGATCGGCGAGAGCGCGGAGGACCTGATCAGAGCCTGGCATGAAGCGGACCGCGAAGAACTTCTTCCGAAAGAGCCTGCGGGTGTACCAGCCGAAGAAGCGGGCGACGCGCGGATCGGGCTGCGCGGGGATCAGCACGGGGGCTTGAGTCGGGGGTTGGGCGGGGTCCGTGGCGGGCATGCTTCGCTGTGCGGATGAATCGGTCTGGGTGTTCGACCCGGCCCATCCCTGAGAGGCCAGCGATGGCCCGGCGTCCGGGGAAGTGCGCCCAGTGCTTGAGGCTGTCGGACGGATATCACACCCCCGCGAACTGACGAGCCGGCGCGCGGGTGGTGACGGTGGGCGTGGTATCGATCGGCATTGGTGAAACACCAAAGTCCTCGCACACACTGCGGGCGGCGGTGACGCCGCTCATGAGGACCATGGGCACACCCGGGCCGGGGTTGACGCTACCGCCGGCGAGATACAACCCCTTGAGAACAGACGAGCGGTTGCGCGGCTTGAAGCCGCCGATGAGCTTGCCGTGGGAGGCGAGGCCGTAGATGGCGCCGCCCTCGGCGTTGTACATGGTGTCGATCATGTCTGGCGTCAGGTGGCGTTCGACGACGATGCGGGATTCGAGGTCGGGCATGCCGCAGCGTTTGAGCTTCTCGATGACGACGGGGCGGTACTGGTCGAGGAGTTGCCCGTCGCCGCGGTTGCCCCAGCGCGGCGTGCTGCCTGGGTTGGAAGGGGTGTGGATGAGGGCGTAGAGCGCCTCGCCGCCCTTGGGGGCCTGGTTCGGGTCGGTGCGTGACGGGACCGCGAGGTAGATCGACGGATCGCGGGCGGGGATCTGACGCGTGTAGATGTCGTCGAACTCGGCGTGCGAATCCTTGCTGAACAGGAAACAGTGGTGCGCGAGGTGGTCGTACTGGCGGTCGAGGCCGAGGTATAGCACCAAACCGCTGCAGGCGGGGCGGTACTTGGCGGCAACCTTCTCGCGTGCCGCCCGGCCGCGCGGGGTGCCCACAAGCGATGAAAGGGTCCGCTGCACGTCGCAGTTCGAGACCACGGCGTCGGCGGCGATGCGCCTCCCGTCGTCGAGTTCCACGCCCGCGGCGCGACCGTTGGACTCGCTGATGCGCGCCACCTTGACGCCGGTGACGGCCTCGCCGCCGCGGGAGCGGAAAAGGCGCTCGAGGCTGGCGGCGACCTCGCGCGTGCCGCCCATGGGGTACCAGCAGCCGTGGTCGGTCTGGGCCGCGGCGATCAGGGTGAGGATCGTCGGGGCGAGGAACGGCGACGAGCCGACGTACTGCAGGAAGTGCTCGCACATCTGGCGGACGTGCGGCTCATCGATCATCTTCTTCAGCGTCGCGCCGACGGTGGAGTGGAGGCGCATCGCCAGAACATCACCAAGCAGGCCGGGATCGGTGGGGGGCTTGCCGCGCATCAGGTCGGACATCCCGCCGAGGTCTTTGTAGAAGAAGACCTTCTCAGAGAGGCGGAGCATGCGGCGCGAGTAGGCAATGAAATCGGCGTACGACTTGCCGACGTCCCGATTGGGGAACTGCGTGTCGAGCGCCGCGGCCATGTCTGTGGGCTTCTGGCGGAGGTTGATCACCGTGCCGTCGTCGTAGAAGCAGCGCCACTGCGGGTCGAGGTTGATCAGGTCGATCTCGTCCGCGGGCGTGCGCCCGGCGCGGCGGAGGATGCCGCGCAGCACGTCCGGGATCGTGATGATCGTCGGCCCCATGTCGAAGGTGAACGCGCCGGCGCGGGTGTCGCACTTCAGCACGTTCATCTTGCCGCCGAGGTGGTCGTTCTTCTCGATGATCGTGACGCGGAAGCCGTGGGATTGGAGTTCGCACGCGGCGGACAGGCCCGCGAGCCCACCCCCGATCACGACGACGTGGCGCGCCCCGGCCGCGGTGGGCTGGGCCGGGGTGATGGGGTTGGTGGCGCTGGTTGGCATGGTTGGCATGGTGGGCATGAAAGGGTTGTCCGGCGGGTTGAAACGGTGCCTGAGGAAACGGTGCTGCAGCGCAGGCCGCGTGGGTCAGGAGTGGTGGGCGGCGGGAGCGGAGTGGGCTGCGCGCAGAACAACCTCGCCGGCTGGGGTGGGTTCGACCGCGGATGGGGGTTTGGATTCAGTGCGGGCCGGCGGGCTGGTTCGGCCGCGTGCGTAGAGCCATCCGGCGAGGCCGCTGAGGGTGGTGCCCATCTTCGCCGTGAGGGGATCAACGGGCGGCCGGATCAAGGGAGAGGTGGTGCTGGTGTGGAGCGGGCGAGTGAGGGCGAGGAGACCTTCGACGCCGCGCGATGCACCCCAGCCACTCTCGCCGAGCCCGGTGATGGCGAGCCCGGGGTGGGCGGTAGGAAGGACGGTGTCGTTGATCGTCACGATGCCGGTTCGGAGATGGGGCGCGAGTTCTCGGGCCGCGCGGGGATCGCCTGTGTAGATGCTGGCGGAGAGATGCTGGGCCACGCTGCAGTGGATGCGTAGTGCGTCTTCGATGGAATCAACGGGCACGACAGCAAGTAGAGGCCCGAAGTGCTCGTTCAGCACGGCAGGTTCGGTGCCGGTGCAGTCGACGATCGCCGCGGGGGTGAAACTGCGGCCCCCGGCTGGTGGCGGCTCGGTGACGCCCGACAACGGACGCGCCGGGCCGTGCTGAAGACTGCCCGTCATGACGTCCCACACACGCGTCACGGCGGCCTCGTTCACCAGAGACACCGGCTTCGCGGAGGCGACGAGCGGCGAGAGCGCTTTGAGGAGCGCGCCGTACGCAGGGCGAAGCACCAGAACGCGGTGCGGCGCCATGCACGTCTGCCCCGCGTTCATCGTCACGGCAGCCCAGATCGAGCGTGCCGCGAGGGCCGCGTCGGCGTCGGCCAGAACAAAGGCGCTGTCGTTGCCCGAGAGTTCCAGCGTGGTGGGCGTCAGCGTCCCCGCCGCCCACTCGGCGATGCTCCGTCCCACGCCCGTTGACCCGGTGAACACGACGTGATCGAACCTTGCCTCGCGGAGCATCTGCGCCCCGGCCTCGCGCGTCGGGGCCGTCCACCAGAGTGCCGGGAACACACGGTTTCCTGCGGCGATGGCGATCTCCAGCAGCCGGGCCTGCGAGCGCGGGGCGTTCTCGCTGGGCTTGACTGTCACACGGTTGCCCGCGATCAGCGCCTGGATCAGTTGGATGCCCAGAAGCTGCACCGGGTAATTCCACGTGGCGATGATGCCGACGTGCCCGAGCGGCACGCGGGCGATGCGGTGCGACTGCCCGAGGGTCCACACGCCGCCCCACCCCACACGCCGCTCTTTCAGCAGGCGCGGCGCGTGCCGCTCCAGCCACCGGCACGCGGCGAGCAGCGGGATCACATCCTGGACCAGCGCGTCCGCCCGAGGCTTGCCCATGTCGCGCTCGATCAGGTCGCACAGGTGCTCGCGCTGCGACGTCACGAGACCCCGGAACCGGCGGAGCCACGCTAATCGCTCGCGCAGATGGGGAACGGGCGCGCCATTTCCCATCCCGTCGCGGTGCCCGTCTTGGGGCCGGGATTCGGCGTTTCGGTGGTCTTGAATCGGGGTCTGGAGGGCGTCCCTCATGCGAAGGAGATCGTACCCGAACCCGACCCGGAGTCATGTGAATCCGGCGCGGGACAGGTCACGAAAGCACGGGGTCAGACCAGCCGCCATCGTGCGGAGCGGCGTCCCTCCGCGCTCCGCACGGTGGCTTTTCGCCGCTTCGCGGGTTCCACTACGCTGCCGATCTCATGTCAACGACAACGACGCCAAGCCGGACGACTGCGAACGGGACGACCACTGTCCAGGGGCGATCGGTCCACGTGGCGGTGGTGGGGGCGGGGCCGGGCGGGCTGGCGGCGGCGATGCTGCTCGCGGCGCGGGGCCTACGCGTCACGGTGTATGAAGCGCAGGCCGAGATCGGCGGGCGGACCAGCCGGATTTCGCTCAGCGACCCCTCCGACGGATCGGCGTTCCACTTCGACCGCGGGCCGACGTTTTTTCTCATGCCGTACGTGCTTGAGGAGATCTTCGCGGCCACCGGGCGAAGGCTGATGGACTATGCCGACCTTACGCGCCTCGACCCGATGTACCGCCTGCTCGTGGGCAAGGCCGGCGATCCGTCCGCGGCGCCCACAACGATCGACGCGACGCAGGACGTGGCCGAGATGGCCCGCCGGCTTTCGGCGCTCGAGCCCACCGACGGCCCCGCGTTCGAGCGGTTTATCGCCGACAACCGCGCCAAACTCCGCCTCATGGAGCCGATCCTCCGCTCGCCGATCCGCGGCGTGCGTGACCTCATGAACGCCGGGACCGTGAAGTTCCTGCCGCACCTGCACCCGCTTTCGAGTGTGAACGACCTGCTGTGCCGGTACTTCCGTCACCCCGCGACGCGGCTGGCGGTGAGTTTCCAGAGCAAGTACCTGGGCATGTCGCCTTACGACTGCCCGAGCCTGTTCACAATCCTGCCGTTCATCGAGTACGAGTACGGCATCTGGCACCCCCGCGGCGGGTGCAACGCGCTGATGCAGGCGATGGCCCGCGTATGCGACGAGATGGGCGTGGCGATCCGCACCGCTTCGCCCGTGGAGAGGATCGATTTTGAGGGTCGGAAGGCCCGCGCCGTGGTGGTGGGGGGCGAGAAGATCGCACACGACCACATCGTGGTGAACGCCGACGCGGCGTGGGCGCTCAAGAAGTTCGTGCCCGCGGCCCTGCGGGCCGGGACCGACAACACCGACGCCGCGATCGACGCCAAGCGGTACTCGTGCTCGACGTTCATGATGTACCTGGGCATCGACGGCAAGGTGGACCTGCCGCACCACACGATCTTCATCTCGTCGAAGTACAAGGACAATCTCGACGACATCTCGAAGCGTCACCGTCTGAGTGAGGACCCCAGCGTCTACCTGTGCAACCCGAGCGTGACCGACCCGACGCTCGCGCCGCCCGGCGGCAGCGCGCTGTACGTGCTCATGCCCACGCCGAACACCCGCGGCGACATCGACTGGTCGGGCGCTCTGCCGAAGCTCGAGAACGACACGCTGGACCAGTTGGAGCGTCGCCTGGGTGTCCGCGACATCCGCCGGCGCATCCGCGTGAAGCAGGTCTGCACGCCCTCGGACTGGGCGGGAATGAACATCAACTTCGGCGCGACCTTCAACCTGGCGCACAACCTCGGCCAGATGCTGCACAAGCGACCGCAGCACCGCCTTCCGTATGTCGACGGCGTGTGGCTCGTGGGCGGCGGCACGCACCCCGGCAGCGGGCTCCCCGTCATCTTCCTGTCGTCGCAGATCACCGCGCGGCTGCTCGCCGATGAACTCGGTCTGCCCGAACCCTCGCACACGCCGAGATCGATGAACACGAACGAGGCCGCGGCGGCCGCACGCCTTCAGCCCGTCGGGGTCGGATCATGAGTCCTCCCACTCCCGGGCCGATGTCGTGCGTCATCGTCGGTGCTGGCGGGGGCATCGGCGCTGCTCTCGCGATGCGTTTGGCCCGCAGCGGCGCGTCGCTCGTCCTTACCGGCCGAGACAGCGCCAGGCTCGGCGCAACCGCACGGCGCATCGCCTCGGAGCACCCGGGCGCTCCATCGCCGGTCCTCATGCCCGGAGACGCGTCCGATCTGGCGCACGTGGACGCGTGCGTGCGGACGGCGGTCGAGCGCTTCGGCGGGCTCTCCGCCGCCGTCAACTGCGCCGGGTCGCTCATCCTCAAGCCCGCGCATCTCACCTCGCCCGAGGACTTCGCGGGGACGCTGCAGGCAAATCTGGTGACGGCGTTCAACCTGGTTCGCTCTGCCGCGGCGGCGATGTCCGGCCCCGGCGCTCCCGGTGGTTCCATCGTGCTGTGCTCCTCCGCCGTCGCCCGCCACGGCTTTGCCAACCACGAGGCCATCGCCGCGGCGAAGGCCGGGGTGATCGGTCTGGCCC